>CANHVX010000007.1 GCA_947464215.1 Pseudomonadaceae bacterium
AATAACAACAAATCATCAAAATCCTCGGCCTTGCAACCCTACTGGTGCTGGGCGGCCTGAGCCTGACAGCGTGCAGCGACCACGGCCACGAGAAAGAAGCCGAACACGGCCACAGCCACGATTAGTCTCAAAACGTGGCCCCGATAACCCCGCCCTAGGCGGGGCTTATGATGCGAACGGGTGCTGGAAGGATGTCGCGGCGGTTCGCCGCGCCCATCAAGTTTGTCCTCTGTCTCTGCCGAAAACATTGGTGCCCATGACCAGATTACGCTTCGCGTCGATCTGAAGGCGCTGCGCAGATAAGAGTTGCATGGTGCCCATGACCAGATGCGAACGGGTGCTGGAAGGATGTCGCGGCGGTTTGCCGCGCCCATCAAGTTTGTCCTCTGTCTCTGCCGTAAACGTTGGTGCCCATGACCAGATTACGCTTCGCGTCGATCTGAAGGCGCTGCGCAGATAAGAGTTGCATGGTGCCCATGACCAGATTGAGCCTTGCGGCTCGATCTGAGGGAGCTTCGTCGTTTTGATGAGCATGGTGCCCATGACCAGATTCGAACTGGTACTGGAAGGATTTTAAGTCCTCTGTCTCTGCCATTGGACTACATGGGCACCTAGCGCCCGATGTAGCAGTGTTTAGGCGCCTTTGGCAAGCAGGGCGGTCAGTTCGCCAACAATTTTCGTATTGCCGCCCACAAAGGTGTCATCGGGCAGGGTTTTGGCGGTGGCGGCCGATTCTTTCATCAGGAAGTCGGCCAACAGCAGCTCAAAGTCGGAAAGCCGGGTGGCGACCATCACATCGGCGTGGCCGCGGGCCACCAGCAGGGCGTCCATCAGGGGCGCGCCGGTTTTGCGGGTGTGGAAGGGCACTTTTTCAGCGTGTTGCAGCAGTTTCAGGCGTGCGCTGTCGGCGCTTACGGTGGTCATAAGCAGAATGGCATCGGCCAGGGTGCGGCCGCTGGCGCGCAGGCGGTCGCCGCAGGTGGCGCCTTCGCCGGCGGCGATAAGGCAGGGGTCTTCCATGTCGGGGGTGAGAATCCCTGCCGCGGCCACACGGCCATCTTGAAGAAAGGCGATGGCCGCGCCGCACCAGCCGAGGGCGTGTTCGGCGTTGCGGCGGCCGAACAGGGGGGTGTAGAGCCAGCCGGTGGGGAAGGGCAGGGGTGTGCCGTGGGCGGGGGCCATGGCAAAGGGCAGGCCGGCGGCGGTCAGGGCGCCGTGGATAATCTCGCCCAGGTCATGCTCCAGCTTGGCCACTTCGGCGGCGGCGGCGCTGGGGTTTACCTGCACACGGCCCAGGGTGCCCATGCCGCGCAGCAGGGCGGGGCGTGCTTTGGCGAATATTTTGCGTAGAAAGGCAAGTTTGGGGTTTACGGCAAGGGGCTTGGGCATGGGGTGGGGTGTAGCAGGTCTTGGCGCGTGGGGGAAGCCCCTTGTGCACGAATTATCGAAAAATAGTCAAAAAAACAACAAGAAAGCCCAACCGCAGGGCTGGGCTTTAGGGGGTGTGAGAGAGGTGGGGGGGGCTTGGGGCTAGGCGCGGCCGGCGTAGGTGCCGTCGGCGGTATTAATCACCACGCGCTCACCCGCACTCATATAGGGTGGGACAAGGATTTTCTCGCCATTGGCCAATTTGGCGGGTTTGTAGCTGCTGCTGGCGGTTTGGCCTTTCACCACGGCGTCGGCTTCCACAATGTCCATTTCTACTTTTTCGGGCAGAGAGACGGTCACCGGGGCGTCGTTATAAAATTCCACGTTCACCACCATGTTTTCGGCCAGCCAGACAACCTGGTCGCCCAGCATGTCGCGGTTTAGCGCCACTTGGTCGTAGGTTTCGTTGTCCATGAAGGTCAGGTTGTCTCCTTCGGCGAACAGGAACTGCATGGGTTTGCCCATCAGCTGGGCTTTTTCCACGGTGTCGGCGCTGCGGAAACGTTCGTTCAGCTTGGTGCCGTCGGTGATGCATTTCATTTCCACCTGCATATAGGCACCGCCTTTGCCGGGCTGGGTGTGCTGGATTTTTGCCACGCGCCAGAGCTTGTTTTGGTAATCCAGCACCATGCCGGGGCGGATATCAACGCCGGAAATTTTCATAACGGGGGCCTCCTGTGGGTTTTGTCTCGTGCCAATTCGCGTATGCGGCTCATTTAGCCTGTTGCACGCCGAAAATCAAGCCGTTATGCTGGGGGCATGAAATCAGTATGGCTCACGTGGGGTGCAGCGGCGCTGGCAGGCATGCTGGCGGCTTCGGCCTGGGCCGAGCCTCCGGCCCCGGCCGTGGCAGGCACCACAGTCACCTATGCCCTGGGCGAGGGCGACGAGCAATCCACCGTCACCCTTATGGCGCTGGGCGAGGGGCTGTATGTAGTGGAAGGTTTGCCGGTGCCGGGCACGGTGTTGTTTAAGCCAGCCACGGCCGAAATCGCCTACCAGCACCCGTCCGAGGTGGGCTGGCTGCTGGCTAGCGCGGCCGATATCACTCCGCCGCCGCCGCCGGCGCAGGCGGTGCCGGGGGCGCCGTGGCAACCGTGGGGGGGCATGGCCACGCGGCGGTGGGATGTGCGGATACCGCAGGCGGCGGCCGATGGCACCACGCAGAAGTGCCCCAGTGTGTTTGCGTCGGCGGGGTTGGGGGCCCAAACGGGCGTGTCGGTGGGGGCGTTGCAGGGGGTGTTTAACACCTTGGTGTGGCTGAATGCGGGCGTGTTGCCGGCCGAATGTATGGCGTCGTGGTGGCCCGAAACGGTGTCGGCGCAGGCGGGTTTGCCGGTGCGTTGGCACAGCGTGGTGGGGGCGTTGGTGCTGAAGTCGGCGGAAAGGGTGGCCGAGGTTCCGGCCGAATACGCGGGGCTGGCGTGGCCCGCGCAGGCGATGCACGTCGACGCCGAGGCGCGCGTGCGGCTGTTGTTGGTGCAGTTCGCGCCCGAGCAGCGGGCGGCCTTTGTGCGCGAGCACGGGCGGCTGCCCACCCAGCGCCAGATAGACCTCTTGGCCGAAATGCTGGCGGCCGAAGCCAGTATGCCCTAGCCGGGCTGTGCTTTTTAAGTAACAGGGTCTCGGTGTGTTTTCGCTGCCTAGTGGGCAAGCCAAGGCTCTTTCCATGGCCGTGTCCTGGGCCTTAAGCTAAAGCCTGATGATGTCGTCCCGCGCGCCCACGCCTGCTCCCCGTCCTTCGGCCATGCCCCTGGTCGAGCATCTGCCGTTCGATACCACCATTGCCGGTGTCTGGCCTGTCGGTGCCGAACGGCGCGCGCGGCGCGGCCGCCATCCGTTTTATCAAGCCATCAAGTGGGCGTTTATCGGGCTGGTGGTGGTGGTGGTGGCCATGATGCTGGCGGTGGTGTGGGGGGTGTCGTCGCGGCCGTGGCTTACGGGGCCGGCGTATATCGCCTTGCTGGGGGCCACCTTGGTGCTGTGCGGGCTGGCGGGGCTGTATGTGTTGCGGCGGCTGGTGGTGATGCTGCTCGATAGGCGCGGGCGCCTGCAAGGCGGCAAGCTGCACCGGCGGTTGCTGGCGGTGTTTGCGGTGTTGGCGGTGTTGCCGGCGGTGGCGGTGGGCGGGGTGGCTATTTTTCTGCTCAATCAGGGGATAGAAAGCTGGTTTGCCGTGCGCGTGTCGTCGGCGCTGGAAGCGGGCGAGCAGGTGGCCGAGGGCTACGTGGAAGAGAGCAGCCGCAGCCTCTTGGCCGAGAGCACAGCCCTGGGGCGCGATGAAATCTGGACCCTTCCTCCATTGCTGTTAAGCGAGCAAGCGGTGGCGGGCTGGCTGCGCACGCAGCTCACCACGCGCGAGCTCGACGAGCTGGCGCTGGTCGATGCCGATGGCCAGGTGCTGGCCAGCGGGGCGGGGGTTTGGGGGGCGGGGTTGCCGCCGGCGGTGTCGGTATATGTGCAAACGGCCACGGCGTTTGGGGTGCGGGCGCGGGCCGAGGTCTTCCGCGATGTGAGCGCCGAACGGCTGATGGCCGCCGTGCCCTTGCCGCAGCAACGGTGGCTGGTGGCCGAGCGGCGCCTGCCCGAGGCCATGCTGGCGCGCGTGGCGCAGATGCAGCAGGCGGCGGGGGCCTACCAGGCGCTGCGGAGTGAACGCGACACCTTGCGCCTGCAAATCACCATGTATTTTGTGCTGCTGATGATGGGCGTGGTCACGGCGGCGGTCTGGACAGCCGGGCACGTTTCGGCGCGCATCACGCGGCCGCTTACGGGGCTGGTGCACGGCACCAACCGGGTGTCGTCGGGCGATTTGTCGGTGCGCCTGGTCCCCTCCGATGACGACGAACTCGGCGTGCTCACCCAGGCCTTTAACCGGATGACCCTGCAACTGGCCTCCAACCGCGACTTGGTCGAGAAGAAGAACGCGGAACTCGATAACCGCCGCCGCTTTAACGAGGCGGTGTTGCTGGGGGTGTCGGCGGGCGTGGTGGCGGTCGATGAAGGTGGGGTGGTCAAGGTTGCCAACCCCAGCGCCACGGCGCTGCTGCATTTGCAGGTGGGCGATAAGCTGGCGCGCGTGGTGCCGGAATTGTCCGAGGCGCTGCGCAATTTCCACGCCCAACTGTATGAGGGCGAGGTCGGCCTGCGCAAACTTATCCAAAATGTCACCGTCAAGGTGCAGGTGGCCGAAGGCGATATGCGCACGCTGCAAGTGCGCCTGTTGCCCATCGGCGGCGAACTCAGCCGCGGTGGCAGCGGGGTGGTGCTTACGTTTGATGATATCACGCCGCTGGTGGGCGCGCAGCGGCTGGCGGCCTGGCAAGATGTGGCGCGGCGCCTGGCGCACGAAATCAAGAATCCGCTCACACCCATTCAGTTGTCGGCCGAGCGCATGAAGCGCCGCTATCTGGCCAAAATGGCGGAAGAAGATAAGCCATTGTTTGGCCAGCTGGCCGAAACCATCGTGCAGGCGGCGGAAGAAATGCGCCGCATGGTGAACGAGTTCTCCGACTTTGCCCGCATGCCGCAAGCCGTGCGCGAACCGATGGATGTCGTGCCCTTAGTCGAGAGCGTGTTGGCGCTGCAACGGGCGCGGGGCGGGGTAGAATACACGCTGCGCGACGAGGCGGGCACGGTGTTCATCAATGCCGATAAAGGGCAGCTGCAACGGGTGTTCACCAACGTGCTCGAGAACGCCTACAACGCAATTGCTGAAAGGGAGGGCACAAATCTGCCACATGGGCGCATTCAGGTTGTTGTGCGAAAGACACAAGGTGATACTCTCACACTAGAGATCCACGATAACGGCCGTGGCTTGCCCGCTGATAAAGATGTCGACCAATTGTTCGACCCCTACGTCACCACGCGCAAGAACGGCACGGGGCTCGGGCTCGCCATCGTCAAGAAGGTGATGGATGAGCACGGCGGCACGGTGCGCATGAAGCGCCGTGAGGAGGGCGGCACAGTGGTTGTGTTGTCGTTCCCGGTGGTGGAAACCCCTGCGGGGCTTGTGGCAGTCACAGGCGCGGCGGGGGGAGAAGAAACGAGAGAACCCAACAAGGAGAGCTTGCATGAGCAGCACCCCCATCAAACACCAGACACCGGAAATTCTGGTCGTCGACGACGAGGCCGACGTGCGGACAGCGCTGGCAGGCATTCTGGAGGATGATGGCTACAACATCCGCTTTGCCGAAAACGGCGAGCAGTGCCTGCAAGCGGTCACCGATCGCGTTCCGCAGCTGGTCCTGCTCGATATCTGGATGGAAGGCATGGATGGCCTCGAGGTGCTGGGCCGCTTAAAGCGCCGCGTGCCCGACCTGCCGGTGATCATGATCTCCGGTCACGGCACCATCGAAACGGCGGTGCAGGCCACGCAAAAGGGCGCCTACGATTTTATCGAAAAGCCACCGTCCGTCGAGCGCCTGCTGCTCACCGTCAGCCGCGCCATCCGCGAGGCGCAGTTGCGCAAGGAAAACTATTTGCTGCGCGCCAAGGGCGGCGATGTCCAAGAGATGCTGGGGGTGAGCAGCGAAATCGCCACCGTGCGCCAAACCATCAAGCAGGTGGCGCCGGGCGAAAGCCGGGTGCTTATCCATGGCGAAAGCGGCACGGGGAAGGAAATTGTCGCCCGCCTGATTCACAAGGGCAGCCGCCGGTCCGAGCGCCCGTTTGTGCTGCTGGCACCGGGCGCCGTCAGCGAGGGCACGTTTGAAACCGCGCTGGCCACCATCGTGGCCCAGGCCCGCGGCGGCACCTTGTTTCTCGATGAAGTGGCCGACCTCGCCCCCGCCATGCAGGCGCGGCTCCTGAAGTTCCTGCAAGATGGCCTGCTGCCCGACCCAAGCACCGGTTTGCCCACCGAGGCCGATGTGCGCATGCTGTCTTCCACCAGCAAAGACCTGAAATCGCTGGTCGATGCCGGCAAGTTCCGCGCCGATTTGTATTACCGCCTCAGCGTGGTGCCGGTGGGCATGCCCAGCCTGCGCAGCCGCAGTGTCGATATTCCTACGCTCGTGCAGCATTTCCTCAAGGTCTTGGCGCCCGATGCCCAGGCGGTGCCCAAGGTGGCCCCAGCGACCATGGCGGTGCTTACCAGTTACGAATGGCCGGGCAACATTCGCCAGTTGAAGAACCTGTGCGAATGGCTGGTGATTATGCACGCGGGCAAAACCATCAACGCCGATATGCTGCCGCCCGAGCTGGCGGGGGGCAACGCGGTGGGGGGTAACCTTATGGAGAGCGCGGTGGCGATGCCGTTGCGCCAGGCGCGGGAATTGTTCGAGAAGAACTATCTTACCAGCCAGCTGCTGCGGTTTGGCGGCAACGTCAGCCGCACGGCCGATTTTGTCGGCATGGAGCGCAGCGCGCTGCACCGCAAACTCAAAAGCCTCGGCGTCGACGCCCGCGTCGAAGGCCCCTACTAGCCAAGGCACGAACGGACACCCACCCCCCGAAAGGGTCATTGCGAGCGAAGCGCGGCAATCCTGAGCGCCCCCCCAATAAAAACCGAAGCCCCCAAAGGGGGGGGAACCGTCACAGCGAGCTGTCATCCCGGCGCAGGCCGGGACCCACGAAGACAAGCGTTTCATACCCCCCCGAAGCCCTCCAAGCCCCAACGGGGTTATTGCGAGCGAAGCGCGGCAATCTTGAGCGAACCCCCCAATAAAAACCGAAGCCCCCAGAGGGGTAACCGTCACAGCGAGGCGTCATCCCGGCGTAGGCCGGGACCAAAAAAAACCGAAGCCCCCCAAGCCAAACCGCCAAAGCAATCGAGTCAAACGCAGCCCCATCCCCCAGGCCGGGTCATTGCGAGCGAAGCGCGGCAATCTCGAGCGAACCACCGCCTAACAACGCAGCCCCCATCCCCGACAACCCGACAACCCGACAACCCGACAACCCGACAACCCGACAACCCGATAACCCGATAATCCGAATCTCCCAACCATCAACCGCGCAGCGCAGGGGGGCGGCACCAAACCGGCAACCAGCGCCACCCAAGCGGCAACGGGTGCCGCGTTAGCACCTCGCCAGCACCCATAGCCGCCGCAAAAACACCCAAAAACGGCACCCCGTGCCGCCCCAAACCTAGGTTTTGGCCGAACGGGCAGGGGCCTTTTTCGTAGGCGATTTCGCTGCCTTTTTGGCTGGTTTTGGGGCTGGTTTTGCGGCCGCCTTTGTGGCAGCCGTGCTCGCTTTTTTGGCCGCCGCTTTTTTGGCCGAAGCCTCTGCTTTTTCAGCCTTTTTTGCCTCAGCCTTGGCGGCTTTTCCCTTGGTAAAACGGGCCCGGAAAGCCGCGGCTGCTTCTAATGCTTCAGGGTTGTCACTCCAGCCACAATCGGGCTGCGGGCACTTGTGCCATTCGCCATATTTTTTGCTTGATTTACATATAGTTATCGGCCATGCACAGCTCGGGCAGGGCTCTTGCCGGGGCAGGTCCCACACCGCATACGTGCAGGTCGGGTAGGTCGAGCAACTGTAAAAAGTCTTGCCTAAGCGGCTGATTTTTTTCACAATTTCAGCGCCCACAGCCTTGCACGAAGGGCACGCAATGCCGGTGCTCACACCGGGCGCGGCGGCTGGGCCTGTTTTTTCAATATAATTGCACTCAGGGTAGCGGTTGCAACCCTTAAATTTACCATATTTTCCAAGGCGATAAACCAATTCTCCGGTGCCGCACTGGGGGCATGTTTCGCCGGTGGCTTCGGTGGTCACGTCGCTCTTTTTTACACTCTCTGTCTTTTCCACCACCAGATTTTTGAAGGGTGTCCAGAAGGTGCGCAGCGTGGGTTTCCAGTCATGCTCGCCACGGGCAATAGCGTCCAAATCATCCTCTAAATTGGCCGTAAAGTTGTAGTCTACATATTGCGAAAAGTGCTGAACCAAAAATTTGCTCACAATGCGGCCCACATCTTCGGGCATGAAGCGTTTTTGTTCCAGCCGCACATAGCCGCGGTCTTGCAAGGTTGCAATAATGCTGGCGTAGGTCGAAGGGCGCCCAATGCCATATTCTTCCAAGGCTTTAACAAGGGTTGCCTCGTTAAAGCGGGGGGGCGGTTGGGTAAAGTGTTGTTCGGCGTCAATGGCGCGTGTGGCCATGGTTTCGCCGTCTGCCACGGCGGGCAAAATCGAGCCATTTTCATCATCCGCAGCACCCGAATCGTCGTCTTTTCCCTCCTGATAAACACTCAAAAATCCAGGAAACAAAATAACGCTGCCCGTTGCACGGAAAAGATGTTTTTTAGATGTGTCAGCAATGGTGATGGTGGTTTGTTCCAAGCGGGCGGGCTGCATTTGGCAGGCCATGGTTCGCTGCCAAATCAGCGTATAAAGGCGGTTTTGGTCATCTTCCACGCCCAACGTGCCCGGCATTTTGCTGGGGTCTGTGGGGCGTATGGCTTCGTGGGCCTCTTGGGCATTCTTGCTTTTGCTTTTGTAAACAATGGGTTGAGAAGGAACATAATCGGCGCCATAGTGTTTAGAAATATGGGCCCGCAGCGCCGCCACAGCCTCATTGGCCAGGTTCACACTGTCGGTTCGCATGTAGGTGATATGCCCGGCTTCATACAACCGCTGTGCGGCCTGCATGGTGCGGCGGGCGGCAAACCCAAGCTTTCGCGCGGCATCTTGCTGCAAGGTGCTGGTAATGAACGGCGCGGCGGGAAAGCGCCGTTTATCGGCCTTATCCAGCGCATCCACATGGTAGGAAAGTGCCTGTAGCCGCGTTTGGGCGTGCCGTGCCTCGGGCTCGGCACGAAAGGAAAATTTTTCTACTTTTTTCCCTTCATATTGAACAAGTTGGCTATTGATGGGTTTGTCAGCAAGCGTGGCAAAAGCGCCGTGCAGCGTCCAGAATTCTTCGGCTTTGAAGGCTTCAATCTCGTCTTCGCGCTCGGCAATGAGGCGCAGCGCCACGCTTTGCACGCGCCCGGCCGAAAGCCCACCTTTCACCTTGCGCCACAGCACCGGAGAAAGATTAAACCCCACCAAATAATCCAGCGCGCGGCGGGCTTGTTGGGCATTCACCAAATTCAGCGCCAGCGCACGGGGGCTACGGATAGCTTGTTGCAGGGCCGTTTTGGTAATTTCAGAGAATTCAATACGATGGACGTGTAGTTTGGCCGCCAGCTTCGGGTCGCGGCGCTTGATTTCTTCCCACACGTGCCAGCTGATAGCCTCACCTTCACGGTCTTGGTCGGTTGCCAGATAAAGCGTATCAACGCCCTTAAGCGCCGCCATAATGCCCTTTAGCGTCTGTTCGCTTTTGGCGTCAGAAACTTTGTAATGCATGGCAAAATCGTTGTCGGGCTCAACGGCATTATCTTTGCTGGGCAAGTCGCGCACATGGCCAAAGCTGGCCAAAACTTTGAATCCTTTGCCAAGATAACCTTCAATGGTTTTGGCTTTGGCAGGGCTCTCCACAATCACGAGGGCGTTGCTGGAGGTGTGAGGGGCTGTAGACATGTCTATAGGGGTAAGCGCGGAAGGGGGGCGCTGTCAACCGCCGTTACCTGCGCCCGCCCACACGCCCGCACACACGTAGGTCCGCGCACGCACGCGCGAGGAGACGCTATTCGCCCGTGCCAGAAGACGACGAGGCGCTACGGGTGGCCACCAGGTAGTAAATATCATCGGTGGGGCCAGCAGAAAGCTCCACACGCAGCACGCCGGCGGCCATGTTGGTGTCGCCGCCGTTCATGGTTTTATGAAGTTCTTTGGCGAGGCTGTCTTTCACTTTGGTCAGCTTCAGCCATACACTGCAAATGCCCCCGCCGCTGCATTCTACGGGCGGCACGCCGGGCACATCCTGGCGCCCTTCAAAAAAGCTGTAGGTGCCGTAAAGGCGCGATTTATCGGTAAGCATCCCGTCGATATACGGGCCATTCCAGCCGGAAAAACCTGTGTCATTGTTCAGTAAGTCTGTGAATTTAAGCGTGTCTTCATTCGTGGCCATCTTAAATTCGGTGTAGGCTTTTTTGATGTTGGTCAGCTCGGTGGCAAGGGCTGTGGTGCTGGCTTGGCCAAAAATGTTGATAGCGGCCACCCCTGCAACAACCGAAAGAAGACCGAAAATGGCCAAGGCAATCCGGGCATCAAGGCCAAACATGGCCCCGCGTTGGTTGCAGATAAGAGATGTGCGGCGAGATGTGAATGTCATGTCGGCAAACTAACTAAGTGTATGCCCTTTCGGCAAGCAAACAGAGGGAATGACAAAAAAATCGGCCACCAGGTGTGGCCGATTGGGCACATGTGCGTAGGGATGTTATTTCAGCGTTTTCAGCCAGGCAATCAGGTCGGCGCGCTCATCCGGCTTTTTAATGCCGTTAAACTGCATCTTGGTGCCGGGCATCCAGCCTTTGGGGTCGGCCAGAAAGGCATCCAAGGCGGCATAATCCCAGGTGGGGACCGAGGCTTTTTTCTCAAGTAAGGCGCTGGAATAGGAGAAGTCGGTACGGTGGCCCAGGTGGCCGCCATAAATGCCCCATTGGTTGGGCCCTACGCGGTTGGGGCCGCCGTTATCAAAACTGTGGCAAGCCTTGCATTTGGCCGCAATCGTCTCGCCGCGGCCTACATCGGGGGTGTAGCTGGCCAAGTCGAATGGCTTTTCTTCGGCTTTGGGGGCGCCGCCCGAGGCATCTGCGGGGGTTTCGGCCCCGGCCACCACAATTTTAGCCTCGGCTTTGTGGGGGAAAAGATGGCCGGTTAGCAGCCAGTGGCCGCCAAAAAAGCTAAGGGCAAGGCCCCAGCACACGGCAAGAACGGCGCTGCAGGCAATGAGAAAGGAGGGGGTGTGAGAATGCTTCATGGTGCCACTATATGTTGGGCGGAACCTAGGTGGGAAGGGGGCTGGCGTCAAGTCATGCATGCAAAAACGTGTCTTAAGGGTTGACACAGGTGTGGCAGCTGTGGCAATGCCCCACAGATAACGCCGACAAGGAGACGCCACCATGGCCACAAAACGCACCTACCAGCCAAGCAAAGTTGTGAAGAAGCGCAGCTGCGGCTTCCGTGCGCGCATGAAGACGTCCGACGGCCGCAAGGTGATCAAAAAGCGCCGCGCCCATGGCCGCAAGCGCCTCACAACGGCGCCATTTAGCCGTTACTAGGCGGCAAGGGGGGCTGTTGCCCCATGCCTATACATATCCAAACCCTCGTCAAACGCGCTGATTTTCAGCAGATTAAGGCCCATGGCCAGCGTGTAAGCACGCAGGGCTTTGTGGTGCAGTATATGCCGTGGCCCACGCCGGGCTTGGCGCTGGGGTTTACCTGCAGCCGGGCGTTGGGTGGGGCGGTGGCGCGCAACCGTGCCCGTCGGCGCCTGAAGGCGGCGGTTGACCGCGCCGTGCGCCTGAACCCATCAGCCCAGATGGGGCCCCAAGGGGTGGCGTGTGTGGTGGTGGGTAAAATGCCAATCTTTGATATAAAATTCAAACATTTGATAAAAGATATTCAGTTGGCTTTTACTCAGGTAGGCGTCGAATGTCCGCTGTCTATCACCACCTAACCCGCACGCCGCGCTATGCGGTGTGGGCGCTGCTGCGGGTGTATCAGTTAACCCTCAGTTTTTGGCTGGGCCGCCGGTGCCGCTTTCACCCAACATGCAGCCATTATGCGCAAACGGCGGTGCTGCGCTTTGGCGTGCTGCGCGGCGGGTGGCTGGCGTGCAAACGAGTGATAAAATGCGGCCCATGGGGCGGCAGCGGGTTTGACCCTGTCCCCGAAATGTGCCACCAAGGCCACCAGAATCAGACGCAAAGGAAGAAACCCCGATGATGTCCCCCAAGCCCGAAGGCTCTAACAATAGGCGTCTCTTGTTGGCCGTGGGCCTCAGTGGCCTGGTGCTGCTGATGTCCGACCTTGGCATGCAATACGCCTTTGGCCGCCATATTATGGGTGCGCCGGTGAAGCCGGTGGTGCAATCGGCCGAGGCGCCAGCAGCGCCCAAGGCGGGTGCGCCGATGCAGGCGGTGGTGGTGTCGGGCACGCAATCGGTGCGTTTGCCGCTGGAAAACACGCGGGTGAAGGGCGATATTGCCCTCACGGGGGGCCGTCTCGATACGCTGACGCTGAAGCAGTATAAAAAGGAAATTGTAGAGCCGCAGGGCTTTAATCTCTTCAAACCGGGCGGTAAGTATGCCGAATATGTGGCCGCGGGCTGGCAAGGGAACGGCCTGGAAGGCCCGAACGAAGCCACGCCCTGGCAGGTAGAAGCCGACCAGACCACCGCCAACCGGGTCGTGCTGGTTTGGCGCAACAGCACGGGGCAGGCGTTCCAGCGCATTTATTCTTTGCGGCCGGAAAGCTACATTTGGGATGTCACCGAGCGCATGGTGAACGGCGCCAACCTGCCGGTATCCTTTACGCCCTATGTGCAGGTGCACCGCGAAGGCGGCTATTGGCCCAACGAGCGCAGCAACTGGGTGAATTATTTCGGCCCCATGGGGCAAATCAGCCAAGGCGAGGAAACCCTGCTGCACGAGGTTGGCTACAGCAAACTGAAGAAGACGGGCAAAAGCGATGTCTGGCAGGGCCAAGGCGGCTGGTGGGGGGTAACAAGCCAGTATTTTGCGGCGTTGGTGGTGCCCAAGGCGGGGCTTAACACCACGCGGCAGTTTAGCTTCCAAACCGTGAATGGGGCCGAATTTTACACCGCCAGCATGCAGTTTGCGTCGCAAAGCGTGGCGCCGGGCGCCAGCGCCGAAGTGTCTTACCTCATTTATGCAGGCCCCAAACACTACAGCCAGCTGAAATCGGCCGGTGCCGGGCTCGAGCAAACCATTGCCTGGGGCTGGTTCGAGCCGATGGTGAAGGGCCTCTATTACCTGCTGGCCATCATCCACACCTATGTGCCCAACTGGGGGCTGGCGGTGATGATCATCACGCTGCTGCTGAAAATTGCGACCTTTCCGCTGGCCAACACCAGCTACCGCGCGATGGCGAAGATGAAAAAGCTGCAACCCGATATCGAAGCCATGCGCAAGCGGCTTGAGGGCGACCAGCAAAAAATGGCCGTGGAAATGATGGCCATGTATAAAAAAGCCAAGGTCAACCCGCTCTCGGGCTGCTGGCCGATGCTGATCCAAATCCCTATTTTCTTTGCCATGTATAAGGTGGTGTTGGTGATGTTCGAGTTCCGCCACGCGCCGTTTTTTGGCTGGATAACCGACCTTTCGGCGCACGACCCCTGGTTTGTGCTGCCGGTGCTGATGGGGGCGAGCATGTGGGTGCAGTTTAAGCTGAACCCCAAGCCGACCGACCCAATGCAAGAAGTCATGTTCCGCTGGATGCCGCTGATGATGACGGTGATGTTCCTGTGGTTCCCATCCGGGTTGGTGCTCTATTGGCTCACCAACAACGTGCTCAGCATCGGCCAGCAGTATCTGATGATGCGGAAAGAACACGCCATCTAGGGCCGAGACAGGGCTGGCAGGCGTTCCATGCCAGCCCAAAACGTCCAACCCCTTGCCAAATAAAGCCTCATCAGGTAAACAGGCGCTTACATCAAGAAGCGGAACCCTATGGCACTTACCTCAGAAATGTCCCCCGGCCAGCTGAAAATCCTCAAGGCTGTAGCTACATTGCTGGAAAATCCGGCCAATAAAATCACGGTGCAGAATATTGCGAAGGAAATTCACGTCACCGATGGGGCCATTTACCGGCACTATGCCAGCAAAGACGAAATTTTTGAAGCCATTAGCGGGTATATGGAAGCCAATATGCTGGGCCCATTGAATGCCGTGGCCAAGCAGACCGACCACACCCCCAAGCGGCTGGAGATGGTGTTTGAGCAGCACATGGCGTTTCTTGAAGGCCACCCGGGGCTGGCGCGTTTGCTGCTGGGTGGCGGGGCCAGCGAAAGCGCGCCGCTAGCGGAACGGTTAAAGCTGCTCAACGCCAAGGTGCGGGCACAGGTGGCGCAGCTGCTGAAGTTTGGCGAAGCGCAAGGCACCCTGGTGCCCGATGTCACCCCCGAGCAGGCAGCCGAGCTATTTTACGGCCTGCTGGCGGGCACGGCGGTAAGCTTCAGCTTTGGCTTACCCCAAATTTCGGTGGGCCAGAAGTGGAAGCTGTTTGCCACGGCCGTGCTCAAGGGCGGCGTGGAATCCACCCAGGCCCCCGCGCTCTAATGCGTAACATATTAAAAATATGTGCCGCACTGGCACTGGTGGGGTGTTCGGAAGCCCCCACGCTGGGCGAAGTGGCCATGCAAAGCCGGATAGGCACCACCATTACCGCAACAACCGTGCACACGCTGGAAGGGGAGCCTATTCGCATCGCCGAGGCGTTGGCCACCGCGCCAACCAAGCCATTGCTCGTGAATGTGTGGGCCACCTGGTGCACGCCGTGCATCGAAGAAATGCCTTCGCTCGCGGCCCTGGGGCGCGAGGGGCAGGTGCAGGTGGTGGCCATTGCCACCGACGCCTCGGCCACCACGGTGAAGAATTTTCTGCGCCAGCAAAGCTGGGGCCCAGGGCTCGAGGTTTGGTTCGACGCCAACGGCCTCGTCACGCGCGAAGCACTGGGCGCCAAAGGCTTGCCTGTAACGCTGCTGGCCAACCCGCAGGGGAAGGTGGTGTATGCCACCGCTGGCGGCCAAGATTGGGCCAGCCCCGCCCTGCGTGCCAAAATGGCGAACGCGCTGGCGCGTTAAGCGCGGACGCGGGCGATAACCGCGTCCAACGTCAGGGCCTCGGTGGTGCGGGTGGCAAACACGCGCAGCTGCACCAGGGGGCCATCAACGCCCACAATCCCATAGCGCAGGCCGCGTTTGTCGGCATTCATCAGCTGTTTGGCCACGGGGAGGGCGTCAAAACTCTGCTCAACCGCCACACCTCGGGCGCGCAGGGCGGCTACCACGGGGGCGGCGTCAAAGCCGTCGGCGTGGGCCACAAACACCTGGGCCGGCGAAGCTGCGGCGGGGGCAAAGGGCCCATTTTGCGCCATCATCCAGCTGGCCAGCCGGGAAAGGCCAATGGAAATCCCCACGCCCGGCAAGTGGCGTCCGCTTAAGCCTTCGGCCAGATTTTCGTAGCGCCCGCCGCTGCAAATGCTCCCCAGCTCAGGGGCCTCGTGCAAAACGGTTTCCACTACGGTGCCGGTGTAATAGTTCAGCCCGCGCGCGATGGTTGGGTCAAACACCACCGAAGCCATGGCCTCGGCGCCAATCATGCGTTCAATCAGGCTCAGCACGCGGCGGGCGTCGGTAACGCCTTGGGTGGCCGGTAGCGCCGCAGCGTTGGCCAACATGTTCAACAGCCCGGTGGCATCACCGCCCAAGGCGGCAAGGTCTGCCGCAATGGCGTCACGGGGGCGCTTTTCCATGTCATCAATCACGGCAATGGCGGCGGTGTGGGTGTCGGCCGCAAAGCCGCACGCGCTCAGCATATCGTGCAGCACGGTGCGGTTATTCACCCGCATGGTAAAGCGCAGCCCCAGCTCTTTCAGGGCCGTAAACGCACAGGCAATAATCTCCGCATCGGCGGCCAACGGCAGCTCGCCATCGGCGATGTAGTCAATATCGCACTGGTAAAATTGCCGGTAGCGGCCCGCTTTGGGGCGCTCGCCGCGCCAGACAGGCTGGGTTTGCTGGCGGCGGAACGGGAACACCAGGGTGGGGTAGTGTTGGGCCACATAGCGGGCGGTAGGCACGGTCAGGTCAAAACGGAGGGCAAGCTCTTTGGCGCCGTCGTCATCGCCTTGCACGTTTAGGCGGCGCAAGGCGTAAACTTCTTTGCTATCAATCCCTTTGCTCACCAGGGTGTCAATGCGTTCTACTGCGGGGGTTTCCAAGGGCGTGTAGCCAAAGCGGCTGTAAACGCCCTGAATGGTGGCCACGATACGCCCAAAGGCCAGCTGCTGGGCGGGGGTGTATTCAGGGAAGCCGGAAATGGGCTCAATTTTTTGCACCATGTGCACAATCCTTAAGCAGTTTGTATTCCTGAAATCTCTAACATGCGCCACCGTGCAAGGGAAGGGGAGAGACGCGCATGGGCCTAGCACGAGTAAAACCACACACAGAGTCTGCACCGCAGGCCACAACAACCTACAACCCGGCGTATGAGCGCCTGCTGCAGGAAATTCTGTTGTATGGCGAAGACAAGGAAGACCGCACCGGCACCGGCACGGTTGCGTGGTTTGGCGGGCAGCTGCGTTACAATCTGGCCGAAGGCTTTCCGCTCCTTACCACCAAAAAGGTGTTCATGAAGGGCATCGTGCACGAGCTGTTATGGTTCCTTAAAGGCGACACCAACATCAAATATCTCAAAGACAACGGCGTGAACATCTGGGACGAATGGGCCGATGCCGAGGGCAATCTGGGCCCCGTCTACGGCAAACAGTGGCGCAGCTGGGAAGCCCCCGGCGGCGGCACCATCGACCAAATCGCCGAGGCCATCCACACCATCACAACCAACCCCGATAGCCGCCGCATCGTGGTGGTGGCCTGGAACCCGGCCGACCTGAAGAAAATGGCGCTCACACCCTGCCATTGCCTCTTCCAGTTTCAGGTCATCAACGGCAAGCTCAATTGCCATTTGTATCAACGCAGTGCCGATATTTTCTTGGGCGTGCCGTTCAACATCGCCAGCTATGCGCTGCTTACGTGCATGATAGCCCACGTCACCGGCCTGCAACCGGGCACCTTTGTGCACAGCTTTGGCGATGTCCACATCTACCGCAACCATATCGAGCAGGTGCGCGAGCAGTTAGGCCGCCGCCCCTACCCATTCCCCACCCTGTGGCTGAACCCGGCGGTCAAGGATATCAATGCCTTCACCTTCGATGATATCCGGGTGGAAAACTACCAATCCCACCCCAGCATCAAAGCGCCAATCGCCGTTTAGGTAACCCCGATGGAGATTGTCATCGTGGCCGCCAGGGCCGCCAACGGGGTGATAGGCCGGGGCGGCGCCTTGCCGTTCCATTTGCCGCCTGATTTAGCGCGGTTCAAAACCCTCACGCTCGGGAAGCCAGTGATTATGGGCCGCAAAACGTGGGAAAGCCTGCCCGCCAAGCTGCGCCCCTTGCCCGGGCGCACCAACATCGTCATCACGCGCCAACCTGCCTTGGTGGCCCAAGGCGCCACGGTGGTGCCCTCATGGCCGGCGGCGCTTGGTGCCGCCGGTGCCGCCCCCGAAGTCTGTATTATCGGCGGGGCCGATATTTATGCGCTGGCCATGCCGCACGCCACCCGGCTGGAAATCACCGA
>CANHVX010000008.1 GCA_947464215.1 Pseudomonadaceae bacterium
GACGCCCTCGACCCCGCTGCTGGCCGCCACTGCGTTCAGGTTATCGGCCAGTTTAGGCAGCTTGGGCCAGGCTTCGGTATAGCGGCGTTTGAGAGAAGCCAGGTTTTTGGCATCCTTCAACTGGCCATACGCATAGCCGAGCTTAAAGACATCGAGCTGGGCCTCGGTGCTGCTGACCAGCACGGTGGTGGGCACCTTGCCCAACAGGCCCTCGAGCCCCTGGGCTACCTCGCGCCATTGTTGCGCTTGCCAGTGCGCCTCCATGGCCAAGCGCGCCGCCTCGCGGTCGGCCCCGAGATTCATCTGCTTCAGCGCCTCGAGCGCCTGCGAAGGACGGTTCAGCGCCAGCTCGTTGCGCGCCTGGGCCAGCTTCCAGGCCCGTTGCAGCACTTGCGTTGTGGCCACACTTTGCCATTTCTCCAACACCTTCACAGACTCTTCCGGTTGCCCGCGCTGGCGATACAGATTGGCCAACAACAACGCCAGCCGGCCTTGTGTGACCCCCTCCAGCGGGCGGTATTGCAACTGCTGCTCGAGCAGGGGAATGGCACGCTCCCACAGGGTGCTGGTGTTGAGAACCTCGGCGATATATTCCTGCACGCGGTCGCCGCTTTCATCGGCGGGGAGCAGCTCGCGGAAGTCGTAATACAGGCCCAGATAGGACAGAGGGTCTAGGGGATGTGGATTTTCGGGGTCGAACACATTCGTGAACGCCGCCGCCATCCGCTTGGTTATCAGATTTATCTCGGGCACATTACGGAAGCTGTTGGCCACTGTGCGCCACCGCTCCAGCGCGTTGCGCGGGTCTCCGGTTTTCTCGTACAAATCGGCCAGGGTGAGCAAAATCTCGCGCTCGGTGCTGTCGCCGCGCCAATCCATACGCAGATCTTCCAAATAGGCGATGGTTTGGGGGTTACTGATCTCGCGCCGCTCGTTCAGGATCTTCACAAACTCATACTTCGCCCGTGTGGCCGTGCCGGGATCGGTTTTGGATTCGGCCGCGGCTGCCAGCATCTCGAGCCCCTCGGGTTCTTCGGGTGTGCCAATGCGGGCCAGGCCCCCAAGCCTTAGCAATACCGCCGGAATGCTGCTGGAACTATATGAACTCGCTTGATTGTTATACACCGTGTTGGCCAGCTGCATCTGCCCCGTAAACACCAGTGATGCCAACTGCGCCTGATGCGCCAGCTGGCGCAGCCCGCCCGGATAGCCTTCCAACAGATTGGTTTGACCGTTGCTTTGGCGTGGCCATGCCTTTATGGCGGCGCTGTATTCTTCGGCCTGGGCATATGCCACCGCCTTCCACAGCCTGGCATGGGTAGCTAAAACCCCCCCTTGGTCGAAAACCTCGGGGCGCACCGGCTTGTGCTGTGCCAGCTGCGTGAGCCCATACAGCATCCGCGGCCAGGCGCCTGCCGGCAGGCCATCGGCGCGTTGGGGCAGTGTGGCCAGAACCGCCGCCGCCTCTTCGGGGCGCTGCCAGGCCATATAAAACCCTGCCAGATCGCTTTTTACCTCGCGCTCGGCCATGCTGCCGGGTGTGGTTTCTACCAAAGCCCGCATCTGTTCGCTGAGGCCCTCGGCATAGGACCCGACCGCTTGAGGAATGAGTGTTTCGGGGAGCTCGGTTGGGGCGTGCTCGCTTGGCGCGGGCCCTTGCAGCTGCGCCCTTGGCGGTTGCTTACGGTTGCTGATTTGGCTGGACGACACCGCGCGCGCTGACCCCCCCGCCTGCACCGCCGGTTGCGCCACCACCGGTGGTAAATTCACGACAAATGCCTGCCCCATGGTATAGGGATTGGTGATTGGCCCTAAGGGGCGCATCCCCATGGTTTGCCATGCCTCAGGCCATGGCGACTGAACATCCTCGAGCGCTTCCGCCCGCACCGTGGGTGTGGGAATAGCCGCAAGGCCTGAGGCGGGTTCTAATGCGGCAAAAAATGCCACCGGCAGATTGGCCGTTGCATCGGCCGGGCTGTTTTTTGATAGGGCGGGTAAGCGCGTGGTTTGGGCTGCATCGGCCGTTTTTAACCGACGCACCGCACCCACCAAGGCCTTGCCGCTGCGTGTTTTATTGTTGACCAGCACAGCCTCCCACACCTCGGCCCCAAGCTTTGTTTGAACCGGTGTGACTGGCCGCCCCTCCATCGTCGCCCCATCGGCCAGCAGGCGCGCCGCAACCCCACGCGCTTTTGCTGTGCCCTGTGCAACCATCTGGATGCCAGCAGCCGTGGATTCGACCCCCCATGATACCCCGTGCGGCATGGACATTTGAACCGTATGAAGCCCCCCCGACTCTGCCGCCACACTCTGCCACCCCGCCGGCAACGGTGACACCGCCACGGGGCGTGTGCTGACCACATTCAGCCGCCCGGCAGCAGGCTGCCACGCCGCCGCCCCGCCCGCTATGGACACAACCACCGACGACGACGGTGCCGCATGCGCGCCCCACGCCACAGCCAAGCCCACTACCAGAGCTGCCACACACGTTATTCGGCGCTTGAAATAACCCATTCGACTCTGCCTATTTTACCTGAAATCAGCTCGGCCGCCAGCCCTGATGATGCGCCACCTTGCCCCGTGCTTACCCCCTGTGATGATAGCCCACCAACCCCCGCTGCGGTGGCCAACCCCACCGCTTGTTCAGCCGCCGCCTGCCAATTGGCCCCCGCCGGCACCACAACGCGCAGCGTAACCGGTGTTGACCACGTGCGAATGATGCTGCCAAGCCCCGCCATGGCCTTACGAGCTTCGGCTGAAGCGGGATTGTGCCACTCTGCTGGCAGCGTATAAGCCATCTCTTCGGTGCCGCTGCCGCGCGTGCGGTGCTGCCCGACCAGACCCGGCAGCCCCTGTTGGCCAAGCTGTTGGCGAAATAAGCTGTCGAGATACATGACGTTCCGCGTGGCCAGTGTGACGGGAATGGCATTGTTCTGCCCACTGGGCACCACGGCAACGGCATTGGGCCGTGGCGTAAACTCGGCCCGGAAGCTGCCGGCGATGTTTTGCCAGCCATTTCTATCAAGCGTTTGCGTGGAAAATATCAAGACAAAAAAACACATGAGCAGGCTGGTGAGATCGGCAAAGGTAATCATCCACGCGTTGGGTGCAACGGGCCTTTGTGCCGCCTTTAGCTCGGGCAGGGGCGGGGGCTTTTGCTTTTTCATGCTGTGGTTAATTCCCGCTCTCGCCCCGTGCGACACCGCCCGCCTTACCCCCCAAAACCTGCACCGCGCTTCCTGTGGCCGGCGCTGTGAACCCCGTTGGTTTCAGCACCAACACCACATGCGATTCCTTACCCCCTGCCACCACCATCCGCGCCTGCCCTGTGATTTGGGCCAGCGCGGCCCCACGCGCGGCCAGCTCGGCCCCTGCGGCGCCCGTGATGACCCACTGCCGGTCGGCATCGGCCGCAGCCATCTCGAGCGCTTGCACCATTTCGGCAGCGTGCAAAACGCCACCATTAAACAGAGATTCGGCGGGAAGTGTGAGCACCACCCGGTCGGCATCGGCCACCAGCGGTTGCGTTTGCAGTTGCAGCCGGTTCACCACCACGCCCTGAATGTTCGACATCTGCTGTTGCGACCAGTGCCCCGCTGGCACCCGCGGCGCCATACCGTTGCTGTTGGACTCGGGCGACTTGAACGCATACCCTTCACGCACATCCCGCAACACATTTTCGGCGTGCTTTTTGCCGGGCACGGTGATGGCCATCAGCACCACAAAAAATGACAACAACAGAATGTTCACCGAGACCATAAGAAACATCGCGCTGGTATCGCGCGGGGGGACTTTGGGTGCTTCCAGCTGCATCATATTGCCAGCAGTTTAGGCGCTTTACACACGCATGAAAAGCCTTATGCACAAAACCCCCGCAGTGCGGGGGTTTGCTAACACATTAGCCCTGTGCCGCCCACCGTTCTAGCGTGCGCCGGCGAGGTCTTTCAGCATGTAGGGCACGTCGAGGATCATGTGCACTTTGCCATCGCCGGTGATGGTGGCCCCGGAGATCGCCTTGTTGTAATCGAACATCTGCGTCACGGGCTTCACCACCACCTCTTCCTGCCCCAACAAGGCATCGACCACCAGACCCATGCTGGCGCTGCCTTCCCGCACCACCACCACAAAGGCGCTGGGTGGACGGCCGTTCTCGGATGTTGCGCCGGATGCAATGCTGACGTTGCTGAGATCGTCGAGTGAGAGATTCTCGCTCGGTTCGATCACGAACCCCTGTTTGCCCCCCACATTGTAGGGCCGGATGATGCCCCGCCGGGTAAGACGGCTGAGATAGAACAAGGGCAGGGGCTCGCCCCGCAGCTCGATCACGTCTTGATCGCTGACCTTGTGAATGGTTTGATCTCTCAGCTTGATAACCTCGGCAATATCGCCGATGGGAATGGCAAAGCCTTCTTCGTTGCTGCCCACGATCAGCGCGTTGACGATGGCCAATGTGAGCGGCATGTAGATGGAAAAACACGTACCGTGGCCAAGCTCGCTTTGAATATCGAGGCTGCCCTGCAGGTTGGTGATCTTGTTGTTCACCACATCCATACCCACCCCGCGGCCCGACACGTCGGTGATCTTTTCCGCCGTTGAAAAACCCGGCGCCATGATGAGGCGTATGGCTTCGGCATCGCTCATCGCGTTGGCGGCCTGTTCGGTGATAAGCCCCTTTTTCATAGCCACTTTACGGATCTTGCTCGGGTCTATCCCGCGCCCATCTTCCTGCACCTGAATGACTACGTTGTTGCCCTCGTAGAACGCGCGGATCATCAGTGTGCCTTCGGGGTGTTTGCCGGCCGCTTCCCGCTCGGCCGGGCCTTCCAGCCCGTGGTCGAGCGCATTGCGGATCATGTGCACCATCGGATCGGCCAGTTCTTCAACCAGCGATTTATCGACTTCGGTCATTTCCCCTTCGATCATCAGGTTGACCTCTTTGTTCAGCTGCGTCTTCAGCTCGCGCACTTGGCGCGGAATTTTATCAAACACCTTCTTGATGGGTTGCATGCGCGTGGAGAGCACGCTCATCTGCAAATCTTGTGTGACACGCGACAGCTGCTCGATGGTGCCGTAAATCATCCCGGCGTTATCCAGCTTTTCCACAATCGCGCGGGTTTCGTTGCCGTTTAACTGGCGCAGCAAGGTGTTCCGTGCCAGCACCAATTCCCCGACCAGGTTCATCACCTTATCGAGGCGGCTGGTTTCCACCCGAATGGTCTCGCCCCCCCCATCGTCGTTGCGGCGTGGCGCCTGGCGGCGCTCGTCGGAGCCTTGGCGGCGCTCGTCGCCCTTGCGGGGTTCGTTTGCCGGCGGCGTGGCCGGAAATACCTTGGGTGCGGGTGCTGCTGCCACAGGCGCAACCGCGGCGGCTCCGCCTTCGGCTTCCTTGTCCCGGGTAGGGTCGAGCGTGGGGTCGTTCAGCACGCTGGCCAAGAGATCGGCGTTGGCCAATGGGCTTGCGGTAACTTCTTTTTCCTTATCCCGCGCGGGGTCGAGCGTGGGATCATTCTGCACGCTGGCCAAGAGATCGGCGTTGGCCAATGGGCTTGCCGCAACCGGATTTTCCTTGTCCCGGGTAGGGTCGAGCGTGGGGTCGTTCAGCACGCTGGCCAAGAGATCGGCGTTGGCCAGTGGGCTTGCCGCAATCTCTGAGTGAGCCGGGGCTTTGGCAGCTGCCGCAGCAGGTTTGGCCACGGGTGCGGATGGCGCTGCCGCTACCTTTTCACCTTTTGCAAGAGATTCCAACACACTCCGCAGTTCCGAATGGTCGATGTCATCATCGGATTCGCGGTTTTTCTGGCATTGCAGCAATTGTTTGAGGGCATCGATCGTTTGCAGCAGGGCGTCCATCACCGGTTTGTCGACGGCGACTTTATCGTGCCGCACTTCATCGAGCAGATTCTCGCCCGCGTGGGCCAACTTGGCGATTTTGTCGAGCCCCAAAAACCCCGCACCACCCTTAAGTGTATGCAGCATGCGGAAGATACGGTCGACCGTTTCCTTGTCGGTTGCTCCGGTGCCCTCGACGCTCAGCGCCTCGAGTTTGATGAGATCTTGCTCCAGCGTGTCGAGGTTCTCATCGGCCTCGGTAAAAAACTCCTCGAGAATCTCGTTGAGTTCGTCGGCGTTGCCGTCCATTTCCATTTGGCTCATTGGTGAGGCCTTTTTTTGTTATTGGCCTCATTTTAGACGTATTTTTTGCTCTTGGCCAACACCGTTTGCCTACATGGGTTGCACCCACCACGAAAAACCCCCCGCGCTGTGGTGTTGGTGCACCTTTGCCCCCCGGTTACACGCTGAGAAGCGTGCGAATGCGTGGCCCAATGGCATCTAGCGCCAAAACCTCGCTTGTGCCGCCGTTTTCCACCACCGCGCGCGGCATGCCATATACCACGCTGCTGGCTTGGTCTTGGGCGATAATATGGGCCCCTTGGTCCTTCAGGCGCTTGAACTCGCGCGCGCCATCGGCGCCCATGCCGGTAAGCATAACCCCCAACACCTGCTTGCCAAACAGATTGCGCACGCTCTCGGCCAGCACATCCACGCTGGGTTTATAGGGGCTTTCGCCCACATCTTCGTTCAGGCGCAGACCGGTTGGCTCTAGCCGCATATGCATGCCGCCTGGCGCAATATAAACCGTGCCGGGTTGTGGCACCATGCCCGCCTGGGCTTCCACAACCTTGATGGGGCATGTTTCATCGAGCCGTTTGGCCAATGCCAGCGTGAACTGAGGCGGCATGTGCTGAGCCACCAGCACCGGCACCGGCAAGCCTGCTGGCAGCTGGCTTATCACCTGTTGCAAGGCCTTCGGGCCACCCGTGCTGCTGCCAATAACCACCGTCTTGGCCGTGACCCGAGCAACCTTGCTGGGCGCGGGCAGTGGCACCTTCATGGCCGGTGCCGACAGGAGGGCGCTGGGTGTGGCGGGATGCGGTGATACAGACGAAAGGGGCTGCGGTGACACCGAGGTTGTTTGGGCTGGTGCAGGCGCTATTTGCGCACCCCTGGACTGTGCGGCGGCCAGCAGTTTTTCGTGGATAAGCTCGGCGCCGCGAAAGATGTTTTTATCTTTATCGTTCAGTGCCTTAGGAATAAAATCGAAGGCGCCAATTTCCAGCGCGCGCAGGGTGGTTGTGGCGCCTGATTCAGTGAGGGTACTGACCATAATAACCGGTATCTTCACCGTTCTCATGATTTCGGTGAGGGCCTCGATGCCTGTCATGACGGGCATTTCCACGTCCATGGTGATGACATCGGGTTGCAGCACCTGCGCCTTTTCGACGCCCTCTTTGCCGTTGACCGCGGTGTCGATCACCTTGAAGCGGCTATCTTTCTCGATCATCCGCACCAATGCGCCGCGCATGAATGTGCTATCATCGACCACCAAAACCCGAATCGGGGAAACCATGACCCTTAACTTTCTTCATATCTTTGACACAGCCTAGCGGGTTTGTCGGACAATGAAAACCCCCGCATGGGCGGGGGTTGGTGTTTGGCGTGCCTGCCTTTACAGCAGTTTTGCCAAAATGGCGTCGATGTCGTCTTGCTCGAGACCTTGGCCGGCCAGTTGAGGCCCTTGCAACAGCGCGGCATCCTCGCTGAGCTCGGCCTTGGTGGCTTCGTCGAGTTTGCCTTCGTTCTCCACCAGGCCAAAGACCACCACCATGCGCAGCACCTGGCGCTCGATCTCTTGCAGCGCCTTCACCACCTTCTGGATGCGTTGCACCGTGATATCCTGGAAGTTACAGGCCTCGAAAATGTGCGTAATGCTTGTTTCGGCCTGTGTCATGGCATCATCGACACCGGCCATGACGTTCGGGTCTATCGGCGGCTCGGATGCCAGCAGGCGCTCGCGCAGGTCGGCATGGAACATGCCCAGCCGGTCGCATTCATCCATAATTTTGCTGGTAGCCTGCTCGGTCATCTTTACAATCGCGTCGAGGTGGTTGTTCGCGTTGGGCAGGTGCTCGTCGGCGATGTTGCTTTCCTTGACCTCTTGCAGTTCCTTCTTGGCGCTGTTGATGAATTTCGCCAGTTCGCCAAGCTCGTGATACAACTGACTGGTCTGGCCGTGCACGCCATCGACCTTCTCGCCAAACACCTCTTTGATGGCGTCGACCAGCTGCCATACCTCGGACGCGGGCACCATATCGCCCTTTTGGCTTGCCTCCAGCATGGCAATCCGTTCGCTTAATCTCAATCGCTCGGTCATTGTCGGGCTCTCCGGTCTGTTATGATTTCTGAAACTATATGAATGGTTGAGGATTGATTAAAAATCGCCAATAACTTTGACCATTTTTTCCTTCAGCGTGGCCGCATTGAAAGGTTTTACAATATAATTGCTTACCCCTGCCTGCACCGCCGCAATCACGTTCTCGCGCTTGCCTTCGGCCGTGACCATAATGAACGGTGTGGCTTTATACTTATCGTCGGCGCGCACCTTGCGCAGCAGGTCTATCCCCGTCATTTTCGGCATGTTCCAGTCGGAAATGATGAGATCGTAGGGCTCTTGGCCTAACCTTTCCCAGGCTGTGGTGCCGTCGTCGGCCTCTTGCATGTTGGTAAAGCCCAGCTGACGCAAAAGGTTGATGACAATACGGCGCATGGTTTGCGCGTCGTCAATCACCAGAATCCGCATATTTTTGTCGACCATGGGTGTAACCCTGTTTTTATTTTCCGTTGTTGTATGCAAACCCGATAATCGGGCCGCACCTGTCTTGTTTTTGGCTGCACCTGCAAGATGCGCCTGACATTCCACCATCTTTTCCCACGAATCAGCCCTTTTTGCCAAGCTGACAGGCCCCGGAATTCCCCTTTTATGTGACCCCTTGTGGCATTTCGGATTATATGATGTTTCGGGTATTAGGCCATGGGGGTGGGCGGAAGAGTAAAATCGTCGCCCAGATACACCTTCTTTACATCTTTATTGGCCGCAATGTGTGCCGGCGTGCCCTCGGCAATGACGCGGCCCTCGGCCATAATGTAGGCGTGGTCGACCAGGGCCAGGGTGTCGCGCACGTTATGGTCGGTGATTAAGACGCCCATCCCCCGCTTTTTCACGTGCAGAACCAAGCTTTTGACGTCGCGAATGGCAAGGGGATCGACCCCGGCGAACGGTTCGTCGAGCATCAGATAGGAGGGATTGGTGGCCAACGCCCGGGCGATCTCGACCCGGCGCCGTTCGCCGCCAGACAGGGCCGTTGCGGGGCTATCTTTCACCTTGTTCAGGCCAAATTCGGCCAAGAGCTCATCGCGTCGCGAGACCAGCTCGGCGTGCGTGCTGCACACCATCTCGAGCACGGCCTCGAGGTTTTGGCTGACCGTTAAGCCCCGAAAAATACTTGCCTCTTGCGGCAAATAGCTGAGGCCCAGCCGCGCGCGCCGATACATGGGGAGGGGGGTGAGATTATGGCCATCGAGCGTGATGGTGCCGCTGGTGATGGGGGTGAGGCCAATAATTGCTTGAAATGCGCTGGTTTTACCCGCCCCGTTGGGCCCCAGCAAGGCCACCACGGAGCCCTTTTCTACCGAAAAACTTACGCCCCGCAAAATGGCCCGCTTGCCAGCGTTGCGGATGAGTTGGGTTGCCTGGAGTGACATAGGTTGAGACGGTGAGATATCTATTGGGGCACAAATGTTGCTTTAACGCTGCCTTGGCTGTTGGTAACGGTCGCCTGTTGGGTTTTCAGACTATACACAAGACGGTCTCCCGTCAAACGGCTGGGGCCCCGGCTTAAAGTAACGCTGCGTCCGCTCAGCACCAGCTGGGCCTCTTGCCCCCTTTGGGCGGGCGTGTAAACAGCCTTGTCTCCGGTGGCCATCTCGGGGGGATTGCCCGGCTTGCTGAGCACCACGTTGCCCTGGGCCTCGAGGCGGCTGATAGCCCCGCCCTTACCTGTGCCCCCATACTCGACCTGCACGGCATCGGACTCGAGCACAAAGCTACCCGCGGCCTGCGTTTGGGTTACCTTCACCTTGCCGATAAAGCGTGCCGTACGGTTGGCGTGGGCGACTTCCAGCCGCACGGCGGTGATGGTGACGGGAGCCTGAGGCTCGGCATGGCTGAGAGGGGCAACGATAGCCGCCCATGCGCATATCGCGATCCCTAGGCTTGGGAAGAGGTGTTGGCGCTTCATGTTGCAAACCTTCATGGACATGGTTATGGGGTTGGTGTGGGAACAAATGTTGCGCTTACACCCTGCGAAAACACAAGGCTTGAGATACCCAAATTCGCCTCTGCGTGCCCGGCGGTAAGAAAAAAACGCCCTCCCGACCACTGCCCCTCGGTGACAGCCCCTTCCGGCAACACAAGTTGGCTGTTGCTGACGTTAAACCACGCCCGTTCGGCTTGCACCCTCAGTGACGTTTCCGCCCCCCCAGAACCGGTGCGCCACTGGGCCGAAGGATGCTGCAAATCTAACTCGCCGCTGTTGGCGACAGGGCCATCTGCTGATGTTTCGGCTAACTGTGTGGCGGTGGTGGCGCTTATCTCCCACCGCTCGCCCTGGGTGCTGCGCCCGGTGTAGCGCGGGTGCTGGATAACCCCTGTAACGGTTGCGCTAACCCCGGTGCTGAGGCTGATGGTGGTGGGATAGGCCGCCGTTGGCCCTTCGGCCGGTTGGCCGATACGAAATATGCGGCTCTCCTGAACGTTTAACATCAGCAGCAGCACCAATATGCCTGCTGTGACCATCAGCAGTATAAGCAAAGCACGTCGGCTCATGGTTAGACGATGCCGCGGTGGAGAAGATCTTGAACCCGGATCAACCCCACGGGTTTTTCCCCTTCCACAACCCACAGGCTTGTCACGTTCTGGGCGTCCATTTGGGCCGCCGCGGCGGTAGCCAGTGGCTCGGGGCCGATGGTGCGGGGGTTGGGGGTCATCACGCTGTGGGCGGTTTCGGTCAGCAGGGTGGGGGTGAGGCGACGCTTCAGGTCGCCATCGGTAAAGATGCCAGTGAGATTCCCTTTTTTGTTAGTAAAGCCCACACACCCCATATTGGCCCGGGTGAGCGTGACCAGCACCTCGCTCATCGAGGCTTCTTCGGTGAGAAGGGGCAGTTTTTCAGCCACCATCACCTCGTGCACACGCAGCAGTTGCGCCCCCAGTTTGCCGCCCGGGTGAAAGCGCGCAAACTCTTCTTTGCTGAAACCCCGCCGCTCCATCAGGGTAACGGCCAGGGCATCGGCCAGCGCCAGGCTGACCGATGTGCTGGTGGTGGGCGCCAGGTTGAGCGGGCAGGCCTCGCGCTCGACCCGCGTGTTGAGCACCGCGGTGGCTGAGCGGCCCAAGGTGGATTCTGGCTTGCCGGTAATGGCAATGAGCGGGATGCGAAACCGCGTGGCGTATTCCAGCACGGCCGAGAGCTCTTTGCTTTCGCCACTGTGTGACAAGGCCAACAGGCAATCGGCCCCGGTTATCATGCCCAGATCGCCGTGCAAGGCCTCGGTGGGGTGCACAAAAAAGCTGGGCGTGCCCGTGCTGGCCAAGGTGGCGGCGATTTTACCCCCAATGTGCCCCGATTTACCAACCCCCGTAACAATGATACGCCCCCCTTTGGCCGTGGTTTGCGCCATAAGGGTAAGCGCGCGCTCGAGCGCGGGGTCGGTTTGCAGGGCCTCGGCCAAGGTGGTGAGCGCCTTGGCATAGGTGGTGAGCAACGTGATGGCAGGCATGATGCAAAACCCCTTTGGTTAGTGGTGCGCGAACAGATCGGCACCGGCGGTATCTTGCGCGTAGCCGCGCAGGTCGAGCTCTATGCGGGTGGGCAGAAAATGGAGCGCCTGCTGCATGACATGGGTCAGGTTCTTTTCGGCCAGTTCGGCCATCAGTTTTTGGGTTAATTCGTGGAGATACAGCACATCGGACGCGGCATAGGCCTGCTGGCTGGTGGTGAGTTCGGGCGCTGACCAATCGGACATTTGCTCGGTTTTATCGAGTTCGGCCCCTACATAGAGTTTTACCAGTGTGCGAAGGTTGTGCTTGCCCTCGTGCGGGCGCGCCAGCTTGCTGGCAATTTTGGTGCAGAACAGGGGCCCGATATCGGCGATATGAAGGTGGGTTTGCAGCATGGCGATATCGAATCGGCCATAATGAAAAAGCTTGGTCAGGCGTGGATTTTCCAGATGCTTCCGCAAGTTGGGCGCGGAGATGGCAGGGGCATCGGGGTGGTGGGGAGGGGTGAGTTTGACCAGCCAGGCATCGCCCTCGCCATTGCCAACCTGAATAAGGCATAATTTATCGGCGCTGAGCGACAGGCCTGTGGTTTCGGTGTCTATGGCCATCATGCCGCTGGAAAAGGTGAGGCCGGTGGGGAGGTCATTCTCGCACAGGTGAATGCGTGGGGGTGTGAGCATGGCCACGACCTTAGCGGTTTTGGGGAGCGGGGTCAAACCGAGGCGGATGCCATACCTGGTGGCCCCCCCTTGACAGAGGAGTGCGCCGTAGCTGACACTTCAACCCATATGAAAAAAGGGGTAAAACAATGACACATGCGACGTTTGGGGTGGTGGCAGGGAGCGTTTTGGCCCTGATGGCCGGGCAAGCCATGGCGGACGATTCGGTTTGGAGTGCCTGGCACGGCACCGTGGGCCTGGGTGTGGTCACCGGCCCCGCCTTTGACGGTAGCGACGAAACCACAACAGCGCCCGTGCCGTTGGTGGATGTTGAGCACCGCGATGGCCGCGTGTTTCTTTCCACCCGCAATGGGGTGGGCTACCGCATTGTTAACACCGAAGGGGTGAAAGCAGGGGTGGCCTTGACGATGGTGGGTGGGCGCGACAGCAGCGATGATAACCGCATCGCCCGTTTTGAAGACATTGACACCGCAGCGGGTGCCCAAGTGTTTGGTGAGTATGCGGTGACGGATTCGGTTAACCTGACCGGCGATGTGACCCAGAGCCTTGGCGGTAGCGATGGCTGGCGAGCCACCGTGGGCCTTGGCACGGCCCGCCCGCTGACCGACCGCCTGCTGGCCACCGCCGGCGTGAACACCACCTACGCCAGCAAAGACGATATGAAAACCTGGTTTGGGGTGACCCCCGCCCAAGCTGCCGTGAGCAGCCTGGCCCGCTATACGCCCGATGCCGGATGGCGCGATGTGGGTGTGAATGTGGGGCTAAATTATGCCCTGACAGACACCTGGAGCCTTGGCGGTGGCATGGGCCTGACCCGTTTGGTTGGCGATGCTGCCGATAGCCCAATTTCCAAAGAAAACAGCGCCTTGGCTGGCTTTGCTGGGGTTACTTACCGCTTCTGATGCTCATGAACCCCCGGCGGTTACGGCTGCCGGGGCTCTGGCTTAAAGCTTGGGTGTGCCGGGCGGGGCCTTTTGGTAGGCGATGGAATTGGTGTGCGATTTATCGGGCCGCAAAATGTGCCGTTGGCTGTAGATGTTTTCCGAGTGGCCCAGGAGCACAAAGCCGTCTTCGTGCACGTTGTTGGCCAGGTTTTGCACGGCTTTTTCCTTGCTCGCCTCGTCGAAGTAAATCAGCACGTTGCGGCAAAAAACAATGTCGAATTTACCCAGGGCACCGCACCGGGAGGCATCCATCAGGTTGCCCTCTTGGAATTTGCAGATGCTTTTGATTTCGGGTTTGAGTGACCAAATTTCGCCCGATTGGCTGCTGGGATCATGGGTAAAATATTGCTGGAGGAGCGCCGGTGGCACATTGCGGATGTTATACTTTCGGTACACGCCGGCCCGCGCTTTTTCCAAGGCGTCGTGGCAGATATCGGTGCCGACCAGCTCCCACATCAGATCTTTCCCCACCAACCCCAGATCTTTTAGCATCAAAGCCAACGTATAGAGCTCGTCGCCGGTCGAGCTGGCGGCCGACCATATCCGCAGCCGCGATTGCTTTTGTGCCCGCCGCGCGTGGACCAAGGGCATCAAAATTTCATCGCGGAAGGCCTGGAGTTGAGGCTCGTGGCGGTAAAAAAACGTTTCGTTGATGCTGACTTCGTCGATCAGATATCCGTATTCGGGGCGGCCGGATGGGCTGGTGAGGTAGGTGTAATAGTCGTCAAAGCCTTTCAGCCCTAAGGCTTGCACGCGGGTATCGAGCTTGGAGGCCAAAAAATAGCTTTTGTTGGCGTCGAATTTCATCCCGGAAATATCGTAGACAATTTTGGCAAAAATCTCGAATTGCTGGGGCGAGAGTTGGGGGCGGTTGGAGGATGTGATTCCTGCTGAGATGGCTGCGGGCGCTGCCGAAGCGCTGGGCATTATCGGGGCAGGCCTGGGAGCTGGAGCTGCCGTGGGAACAGCCGCAGGTTTAACCGGTGCGGAGAAAGCCGCTGCGGGTGCTGAGGTGGGCGTGGAGGGATACGGGACCGCTGGTTTGGGCGCTGGCTTTACCATAGCGCTTGGGGCGGGCGTAGCCGGGGCAGGTGCAGGAGGCTTGGGGGCCGCCGTAACAGGCGCGCTTTCTTTGCTGGTTGATGGCACCGTTTGTCCGGAGGGGTTAACCCACGTTGGGCGTGTAAAGGGATTGGCCGGAGACGACATGGATGCAGACTGCTCTACAACAGCCTGGTGGAGCAATGCTTTGCTATGTATTTTGAACGATTGGTTCCGGGTGCTGTGGCCGTGCTACCATAAATGGGTTGAAATGTGTGTTGTCGGATGATTTTCAGGCGCTTTGGGGCAGAGGCGCGGGTGTATTATTCAGCCATGTGGCTGCTGGGTTGATAGGAAATGACGGCGTCGTTTCAACGCTAATGCCCCCCTTCAGCCCAAAGCTTGCCAGAAAACCAGCCACAAGGGTTTGCATGCCTTCGGTAAAACCCTCTTCGGGTTGGGTATGACGGCGCAGTTTCAGCCAGATTTCCGGGTAATTGACCAAGCCATCGAGCTGGAGCGCGCCCATGGCCGACAAGGATAATTCAACCACAAAGCGTGTGCTGGTGTTGGCCCGTGGGTTATCGGATTGCTCCCGTCGCCAGAAAAAACGCCCCTGCTGCGGGTTGCTCTCGGGGGTTTCGAGGTAGGGAAACAACATGCCACGCCATTCGGCTGTTTCGGTTTTTTGAAAAATATGGCTGAGATTTTGAATGTCGGCATTAACATCAAACCCCATTGATTTCAAGAGTATAGATGTATCTTTCCCCACCAGCGGGCTCGCGTCGCGTTCGCGCAGAGATTCGGCAAAGCGCAACAACCCTGGCAGCAGATTGGCCAGCACGGGTAAATTGTTTTTGAGCGCTGCCGCATTGGCCGGGTTCTGCGCCTGCAACGTGGCCAGGGCTTGCGAAAGAGTTTGCCATTGGGTGCTAAACTGCGCCACCGTGTTGGCCTGCTGTGCGGCCTCTGGCAAGACAAAATTGATAATGGTTGCCTGGCCTTGGCCGTTTACGACGACGCTGACCTGGGCCCCCGGCACCAACGTGTTGGCCAATATCCCGCCCTCGCCAGGAATATGCGGCGGCATGGCTAGCGCAAGGGTTTGGCCGACCAGTGATGGCGGAAGCAGGCTTGGGCCCGTAAGGGTGAGAAGCGGTTGGCCTTGCGGGGTTTGGCCTTGCACAACCCCTTGTATAACAACACCAATAGGGAGAGGAGGCAACGATGTTTGCGGCGCCTGCGGCCGCGGTGTTTGTGCGGCGGTGGGCATATGTTGAGAGGTAACCGCGGGGCCTGCAGGTTGGACACCCAACACCTGGCCTTGACCTGTTTGGGAATTGATGGTGACCATGAGTGTGCTCCCGATCGGAAGTTTTTGTGGTGTGATTTGTGATTTTAAATCAGTAACTTGATTTACGTCTGAGTCTGTGAAAAATGCGGGAAAAATCTGGCCTGAGGTGGTTAAAATATGTTGGGTGCCCGCCGCTGACGGAGGCAATATGCGCGCCAGAACGGGTGAAGAAGGGGGGAGTTCGGGGGCTGGCAATTGCGGGGTTGTGCCGGCGGCTTTTTGTTGGCTAACGTTTTGGAAAATATTAGAATTTTCTGTGTTTTGAGAGAGGTTTGGCAGGGGGAGAGCGGTGGCTTTGGGGAGCAAAACTACAAGTGTGCCCGATGGTGTTTGAGAGAGCGCTACGGGCAGAGATGTTTGGGGGGAAATGTTGGTAAATAATGCTTTATTATCAATGTTTAGCGGGATATTTAATGGCCTTTTGCCGGGGACTGAAAGCACCAATTGGGGGCTGGATGTGGGCGAGAAAGAGGGGGTGACGAGGGAGATTGTCAGTGGTTTTTCAGGAGACAGGTAATGTGTATTTTTTATCGCATTTTCAAGAATTTGCACCGTTTTTTGCGGCAGAAAAAACAATGGCCCGGGCGGTAGGGGAAGGGCTGGATTGGCCGGAGGTGGCGGAAGCGTGTGCGGGCTGAGCACGGGCGTGCCGGTGAGCACCAGGGTTTGCAGTATTTTTTCTGGTATAACAGATGGTTGGATGGGTGTTGGCAGGGCCGTGGGCACCGGATTGGCGATGAGGTTGGTGGCGTTTTGGAGCACAAGCTCTACCTTTGCACCGATGGAAAGGTTGGGTGGCAAGGGCGTGGGGGTGGTGGCCTGGAGGGTTTCTCCGGTGGAAAGAGTAAGCGTTATTTGGGTGCCCTGGCCCTGTGGCAACGGCGTGATGGCCGTGACCACAGCGGGTGGCAACGGGGCGGATGTGGCCTCTAACACCTTGAGTGGAGAGGAAAGTGTGAGCACAAGCGGCTTGGGCGGGCTTGGTGGTGCCGATGTTTGCGTGAATGAAACAGAGTTGAGCATTTTGAGGCGAATTTATGGCAAATATGTTGCATATGTGGAATGGTGCCATGTAAATGTATACACGCGTGCGGCGGCGTGGGGTGCTGGCGGGGTGCTGGCGAGGTGCTGATGCGGCACCCGTTGCCGCCTGCGCGGCGCTAGTTGCCGCACCCAAGCTGGGGGCGGTGGGCATTGGCTAAGAATGCCGTTTTTCATGCGTGGAGCATAGCGTATGTGGACCGATCGGGGAATGGGGATGTGCGGGGGGTGTTGCGTGGGTGGGCTGTGGGGGGGGGCGGGTTATCGGGTTGTCGGTTGTGGGGTTATCGGTGAGGAGGGGGTGGGGGCTTCGGGGACCCGATTGCTTCGTTGGTTTGGCGTGGGGGGCTTCGGTTATTGATGGTCCCGGCCTGCGCCGGGATGACGGTTCGCTGTGACGGTAGGGGATTCGGATTATCGGTTGTGGGGTTATCGGGGATGGGTTGGTGGCTTCTCTTCGCTATGACGGTTTCTTCCTTGGGGGTTTGGGTGACGGGGGTGCTGCAAAAAGTGTCAATGGTCTTGAAGGGTTTGGGAGAATTGGGTAGCATGCTCCCATGCTCCCATGCTCCCATGCTCCCATGCTCCCATGCTCCCATGCTCCCATGCTCCCATGCTCCCATGCTCCC
>CANHVX010000009.1 GCA_947464215.1 Pseudomonadaceae bacterium
CAGCCGGTTTTTAGGCCGAACCGTTGAATTCGGGCAGATTTAAAACCGCCTAAACAGCCTCAGCGCCACTAATAATTTCAATAAGCTCTTTGGTAATCGCGGCTTGGCGGCTGCGGTTATACTGGACAGAAAGCTTCTTGATCATCTCGCCCGCATTGCGCGTCGCACTGTCCATCGCCGCCATACGTGCCGCCTGCTCGCTGGCCTGGGTTTCCAGAAGGGCTGAAAACACCTGCATATTCAGGTTAAGGGGCAACAAATGGGCCAGAACCGTGTCTTCACTGGGCTCATAATCCATACTCGCTGTGGTCGTCCCAGCGGGTTTTTCAAAGGGGATAAGCTGGCTTACCTCCGGGGTTTGGGTCAGCATGCTCACCATGCGGCTGCGCATGATGAAAACGGCATCGCAATCACCCAATTCAAAGGCTTCGCAGCTTTGGGCGGCAATCGTTTGGGCATGCGAAAACTCAACGTGGCGGCCCATATCGGTATGGCTGGCAACCAACAAATCAGACTGAAACGACTTCAGCGCATCGCGGATTTTGCGCCCAACCGCTACAACCTGCACCGTCCGCCCTAACGCAACCTGGCTTTCAATCCAGACGTGGGCCATTTTCATCAACTGCGTATTTAGCCCACCGCACAACCCACGGTCACTGCCGCACAACACCAGCCGCACGGTGCGGATAGTGGCACGGCCAGTCAGCAGTAAGGGGGCACTTCCCGAGGCACTGGCGGTAATATCACTCAACATATTGGCCAACAGCTCCGAATAAGGGCGTGCATTTTCCACAGCCGAACGTGCCCGGCGCACCTTAGCCGCCGCCACCATTTTCATGGTTTTGGTAATTTGGCGGGTGTTTTTTACGCTTTTAATACGTAACCGCAGGGTTTTTAAACTTGGCATGAGAACGCGTTTCTACAACCTATTTTTTCTTGCCCTTCGCAACACTCTTCGTGTCGCTTTTCGCCACTTTCACAGCGGCTTCGGTGGCGGTGCTGACATGTTTTATTTCTTGTCCGCGTAATTTAGCCATCAAGGTCGTATCCGCAGCATTAAAGGTTTCCTTGGCACGCGCCAGTAATTCCTTAACTTGGTCTTCCAGATCCGACGTAAGCTCGCCCTTGGCATCCAAAGTGTCCAACAATTTCGCAAAACTGCTGCGTGCAATATCAAGCATATGGGCTTCAAATAAAGAAACATTTTTCGTTTCAATATCATCCAGGAATCCCTTGGTTCCCGCATAAACGCCAATAATCTGCAAGCTGACGCGTAAGGGTTGATACTGCGGTTGTTTCAGCAGTTCGGTCAGACGCTCACCCCGCGCCAAAAGCTTGCGTGTGCTAGCATCTAAGTCGCTGGCAAACTGGCTGAAAGCAGCCATTTCCCGATACTGGGCCAAGTCCAAACGCATGGTTCCAGCCAGCTTTTTCATAGCTTTGGTTTGGGCTGCCCCCCCTACCCGAGACACCGACAGACCCACGTTAATGGCGGGGCGGATACCAGCATAGAACAGGTCGCTTTCCAAGAAAATCTGACCATCTGTAATCGAAATCACGTTCGTCGGGATATACGCCGAAACGTCACCCGCCTGCGTCTCAATAATCGGCAGTGCGGTCAGGCTGCCTGCCCCCATATCATCGCTCAGCTTGGCAGCCCGTTCCAGCAAGCGGCTGTGCAGGTAGAACACATCGCCGGGATACGCTTCGCGTCCGGGCGGGCGACGCAACAACAGGCTCATCTGGCGATAAGCCACGGCCTGTTTTGAGAGATCGTCATACACAATCAAGGCATGCATGGCGTTATCGCGGAAATACTCGGCCATGGCACAACCGGCATAAGGGGCAATAAACTGCATGGGGGCTGGGTCACTGGCGGTCGCGGCCACCACAATCGTGTAATCCAGAGCACCTGTATTGCGCAGCTTTTCAACAACTTGCGCAACCGTGCTGCGTTTTTGGCCAATCGCCACATACACACAGAACACAGGTTTATCAGTCTTGTGGGTTGCAGCTTGGTTAATAATAGCATCAATGGCCACGGCTGTTTTGCCGGTTTGGCGGTCACCAATGATAAGCTCGCGCTGCCCGCGCCCAATCGGCACCAAGGCATCAATGGCTTTCAGGCCTGTTTGCAAAGGCTCATGCACGCTCTTGCGCTTCACGATACCCGGCGCAATCACTTCCACTTTAGCCACATTTTTGCTTTTAATCGGCCCCAACCCATCAATGGGGTTCCCCAGAGCATCCACCACACGGCCAAGAAGTTCCTTGCCAGTAGGCACACTTACAATGTTACCAGTGCGCTTAACAACATCGCCCTCTTTCACAAAGCGGTCATTCCCAAAAATCACGCACCCTACATGGTCATTGTCAAGGTTGAGGGCCATGCCCTTTACCTCACCGGCCGAGCCCTGAAAGCTCACCATTTCTCCCGCCTGAACAGTATCCAAACCGTGAACACGGGCCACACCGTCTCCCACCGCCAGAACGGTGCCCGCCTCTTCGGGGGCAGAATCCGATGTAAATCCAGCGATTTGTTGTTTCAGGATTTTTGTGACTTCACTCGCGCGCAGGTCGGCCATAGTTTTTCTCCTTACAAAATATCATCTATTAACTGTTCACACGGGCGCTCAATTGGGCTTTTAAGCGCGCCAATTGTCCAGATACACTGGTGTCCCACACCAAACCACCAAAAAACGCCCGAAATCCAGCAATCAAGCTCGCATCCACACGTTCGTGCAAATGAACATCTTTGCTTTTTTGATGAGCTTTAATCATCACTTTCAGCTGAACCTTTTGCATATCGCTCAAAGGGGCCGCACTGATCACCTGCACCGGAACCACACCAGCCAGAGCATCCAACTGGGCAACCGAAGCATCCAAAATATCAGGGAGAATAGACAATCTGCCCGCCCGCGCAACAACACCCAACAGATTAGCCAAAGGCAGAGGCGCATGGACACTTTTCGCGAGAATGCCAGCAAGCTTTAAAGCCTGCCCACGGCTCAAACGCGGGTTTTTCAGCGCCGATACAATCTCATCATCGCGCACGGCCGCCTGAAGAAGAACAAGAGCTTGGGGGGTTGCCTCACGAATAGTCTTAGGGGCTTCAGCCAAAACAGCAATCATGGCTGAGGCATAGCAACGTGCGGCCGGGTGCGGCAATGTGGTGGTGGGGGATACAGAGTTACGGCTCATCTCATGGCGGGTTATGCCCAAACCACGCGCTGCTGTCAACGGAATCAACCGCATAAAAAAGGCTACCTTGCGGCAGCCTTCATGTTTCTTAAAACGTTAGCGGTAAGGCTTTGGCTCAGCGCTTGAATAATCGTAGAAACCTCGGCCGGCTTTTTTGCCGAGCCAACCGGCATCTACAAATTTCACCAATAAGGGGCACGGCCGATATTTGCTGTCGCCTAATTCTTGGTGCAGAACCCGCATAATAGCCACACATGTGTCTAAACCTATAAAATCCGCCAACGTGAGAGGCCCCATGGGGTGCCCCGCACCCAATTTCATAGCAGTATCAATACTTTTTACATCCGCCACCCCATCTTGCAAGGCATAGCAGGCTTCATTCAGCATGGGCAACAGTAACCGGTTCACAATAAACCCCGGAACATCTTCGCTGGTGGCAATGGTTTTGCCCATTTTTTGGGCCACTTCCGCCACACGCTCATAGGTCTCTTGGCTGGTTGCAAGGCCACGTATAATCTCAACCAAGGCCATCATGGGCACCGGGTTCATAAAGTGGAGCCCAATAAAGCGCTCAGGGCGCTTGGTCACAGCCGCTAATCGGGTAATGGAAATAGACGATGTATTGGAAGCCATAATGCCTTCTGGCTTCAAAATACCATCGAGCTCGGCAAAAATTTTCTTTTTCACCACTTCGTTCTCGGTGGCAGCTTCCACCACCAAATCCGCCTGCGCAAGGGCATCCATACTGGTTGAGGTAGTAATACGGGCTTGGGCTGCCTTTGCGTCATCAGCACTCATGGTGCCTTTCTGCACTTGTCGGTCCATGTTTTTGGCAACCGTCGCCAAGGCCTTTTCAAGGCTGGCAGGGTTAACATCCACCATGGTTACATTAAGCCCACATTGGGCGGCAACATGGGCAATACCATTACCCATTTGCCCAGCCCCAATCACCCCTATATGCCGAATTTCGCCAAGCGCCATAAGATAAAGCCTATTATTTTGTTATTAGAATTGGTCCAATGCTGGCACATGCCTGAAGAGAGGTAAAGGGGGAAACTCTGGCTAAAACATTGCATGTTCAATCATTTTATCCGATCATTGCACCAACCATTGCAAACACGCCGCACATGCCGTAAGGGCAAGGGCAACCAAAACAGGAACCTGCGTATGCGCCCGATCCTTCTGCACCCCCATCCCACACTGAAACAAACCAGTCAGCCTGTGGCGTCCATAACGCCCGCAATATTGTCTATTCTAGAAGACATGCAAACCAGCCTGTTGCGTGCCGACGGCATTGGCCTAGCAGCCCCCCAAATTGGCCATAACACACGCCTGATCATTCTAAATCTCGGCACCGAAACCGAAGACGGCAATCGAACATACTCACCCAACACAACGGAATTTTTTATAAATCCAGAAATCATCTGGGCCAGCGAAACAATCGCAAGCCGGCAAGAAGGCTGCCTGAGCCTGCCCGGCCTATGGGCCGATGTGGAACGGCCAACCGAGGTTAAAGTGCGCTACCAAACGCGCGATGGCGAAACAAAGGAAGAACACGCCAGCGGGCTTAAAGCCACCGCCTTTCAGCATGAAATTGATCACTTAGATGGTATTCTATTCATCGAAAGGCTCACCCGCACACGCCGCACACTGGCCGAGAACAAATGGAAGAAGCTCCGGGCCGATATCATGAAAAACGGCGCAGATTTCGACGTCATAGACAACACCAACAGTCTCATAAAAAACATCAATAGCCGCACATAAGATATTTATAATGAATATTATTTTTTGCGGATCGCCCACCTTCGCCGTGCCCAGCCTGCGGGCTATTCAGGCCGCAGGCCATAGGGTAGTGGCCGTCTATAGCCAGCCGCCGCGCCCGGCAGGTCGGGGGCAACACCTCACGCCCACACCCGTGCATCAGGCCGCAGAGGCGATGGGTATCCCCGTCCACACCCCCGAAAAACTGGCTGGCGAGGCACTCGCAACACTGTTAGCCCTTCCCGCCGAAGTCCTTGTGGTGGTGGGCTATGGCCTTATGCTGCCCAAAACGCTGGTCGAGCAGCGCCTGTGCCTGAACGTCCACCCGAGCGACCTCCCCCGTTGGCGCGGGGCCACCCCCGTGCAAAGCGCATTGTTAGCCGGAGATACTCACACGGCCGTCTGCATCATGCAGCTCGAGGAAGGGATGGATACCGGCCCCATTTATAGCCGCACCCCCCTTACCATCCCGGCCGATATGTCAGCGGGGCAGCTGAACGACCTCGTCTGGGCCCTGGGCGCCGAGCAGCTGGTGAACGTGCTCGGGGGCCTCGCTCGCCTTACCCCCACCCCCCAAAGCGGGGAAGCAACCCGCGCCGTCAAAATCACGCGCGAGATGCGCCCCATCCACTGGCAGCAGCAAGCCACCGCCATTCATAACCACATTCGGGCACTGGCCCCCAGCCCAGCGGCAACCGCACACCTCGGGTCCGAGCAGGTAAAAGTGCTAAAATCGGAAGTAACCGACCAACACACCTCAGCCCCCCCCGGGACCATCATCAATTTTAGCCGCACGGGGGCCTATATTGCCTGTGGCGAAGGCACCGTGCTGCACCTTTTGGCACTGCAACGGGCCGGAAAAACACCTCAACCTGTGGCAAACCTCCTGCAAAGCTGGCCAAGCCTTGTCAAAGGGGCACACTTCAGCTAAAAGCGCCGCTGTTATACATGGGGCTAAACATCCCCGCAACACCGAGGCTTTTCATGAGCATACGTCTAATCGAACGCATCGAAAATCTGCGTAACAACTCCGGTCACCATGCGCCACCAACCGCAGAAGCCAAGCTAATCCTGAGGGCAACCACACCTCTGGGGAGCCAATTGTTAGAGGAATGGGCACCCACGATCGGCAACACCGAAGCCATCCGCACTCTCTGGGCCGAACAAAAGCTACCCGAGCAAGAAAATCCCTACCCATCCCTCGTGCTCCGCTTCAAAAACGGCCAAGACAATAAAGAAATCTTTGGTGAACACAAAAGCCGGATGCGCGCCTTCAACCGCGCATTGGCAAGCTCGGTGGCCCATGGGCACTGGTCGGCCCACAACGGCCGAACCTCCTATACCCACACCATCGAAGTCTACCTCTCCGAGGCCGACCGCGACGCAGCCCTACGCCGCGCCAAACGCCTGACCTTTCTCGACGCCGTAGAAACGCTGAGCGTGTCTATTTCGGTCAGAAAACTGCGCCAAGCGGCCTAGCGCCTATTCACGGAATGCCTCTAACCAAACCCCCATCTGCTAAATCGCAGATGGGGGTTTTCGTTGCCTTAAAAATCAGCTATAGGCCAATGTATTCAAGATATTCATACCATGCGCATGGCCTTTACACTCCAATATCAAGGCACGCCCTACGGGGGGTGGCAATACCAGTTGCCTCAGGCAAACCCTGCTCGTCCCAGTATCCAAGGGGCGTTAGCCAACGCCCTGAATCAACTGTTGGGTGAGGAACGGGTTACCCCAAAATCCTGGGTTGGCGCGGGCCGCACAGATGCCGGCGTGCACGCCTGGGGCCAAATCGCCCATATCGACATCCCCGATACCTTTGCCTCCCGCACACCGCATAGCTGGATAACCGGGGTAAACCGTTTTTTGCCCTATTCCATCCGTGTTATAGCCGCGCAACGTGTCTCACCACAATTCCACGCACGCCATAGCGCCATAGCACGCCACTATACCTATATTGTGTGGCCACAGCGCATCATGCGGCCCGACCTGCTCCACCGCGTTGGCCATGCCCCCGGCTGGAACGGCCAGCCACTCAACATCAGTGCTATGCAAGCCGCATTAAACGTCCTTCCCCTCACACCAACCGACTTTTCCGCCTTCCGCGACAGCGAATGCCAGAGCACAACCCCCATCTGCACTCTTCTCTACCGCCATCTTACCCCCAACCCCGATGGCACCCTCTGGCTGACCATCGGCGCCGACCATTTTTTGCATCATATGGTGCGTAATATCGTAGGTACGCTGGTCGAGATCGGGCAAGGCAAGCGCAGCCTCGGAAGTATGGCCACCACCCTTGCCAGCACGTGCCGCACGCAAGCCGGCGTCACTTTTTCACCCGATGGGCTGTATTTCACCAAAGTAACCTACCCCGCAGACACGCATTGATTCGCTGTCCAACAGCTTACATGGGGCACATCATACCTTGCTTTGCCAACACCGGCTTGTAAGGTTGTAGACACAAAGGCAAACACAGGGGGGGGGACATGATATGCGTATTTTGGTTCTAGAGGATGAAAAAAGCCTGGCCGGACTTATCGAGCAAACGCTCAAGCAACACGCCTACGCCGTGCACGTGGTGCACAGCATAGCCGATGCGCGTGCGGCCCTGGCCCAACCGTTCGACGCCATGATCTCCGACCGCCGCCTGCCCGATGGCGACGGGCTCGAGTTGGTGAAAGAGCTCCGCGCCCAGGGCAACGGCATACCCGTGCTGATGCTAACAGCCTTGGGGATGCCGAAAGATAGGGTAACGGGCCTGGAAGCAGGAGCCGACGATTATTTGGGTAAACCGTTTAGCTTGTTTGAACTTATTGCGCGGGTAAAGGCTCTGCTGCGTCGCAGCGCAGGCGCCAAAGGCCTCCAGCTCGACGCCGGCAACGTGGTGCTCGACACCCTGCACGACACGGTCAAAATTAACGGAAAACCTGCGGTATTTGGCAAACGCGAGGTCGTCTTGCTGCGCCATTTGCTCCAACGGGCCGGCGAAGTGGTGGGCAAAGATGTGCTCGAACAAGCGTTGTATGGCAATTCCGGCCAAGAAAACCGTAATGCCCTGGAAGTCGCAGTCCACCGCCTACGCAAAATGTTGGTCGAGTATGGCGCCAACACCGAGGTTGTCACCGTGCGCGGGGTGGGGTATCTGTTAGAAACACAATCAAAGTCTTAACACCGCGCCACATCCCCCCACCATGCCAAAACTGCCCTTTTTCCGCAAAAGCCCGCGTGGCAGCCTGCAAACCGCACTGGGGTGGCGGATAGGCCTGTTGCTGGTGCTGGCCGTTGGCAGCGCGCTGGGTGCGGTGGCCTGGCTGCTCGACCAAGCCGGCGACCGCGTGCAAGACGAATTTCTGCGCCGCCAAGCGGCCGAACTGGTTGATGGGCTGGTGGCAATCGAAGGGCGGCCTCTGCAACTGCGGCTGTCTAACGAAGATCTCGCCATCTACACCGAACGGCGCGATGGCTACATGTTTGTCATCGAAGACAGCCAAGGCAAAATCTTGTTGGAAAGCACACCCATGGCACGGGCCTACATGGCACCTGCCATCGGCAGCCATCCCACACGCCCCACCATGCTCGATACCACCACGCGTGACGGCCGCAGCGATGCGCTCTACATGCTCACCCGCCCGGTCGAAACCCCGCGAGGCACTTTTTACCTTACCGTGGCCCAAAACCGCACCATCGACGACTATTTAATGGATACCGCCGGCCGCGATATTTTCCGCAGCCTGCTCACGGTGCTGGTGCCGATGGGCCTAGTGGCCCTCGCGCTGGGGTTTATGGCGCTGCGCCAGGGCTTGCAACCGCTGTATCGTTTATCCGGAAAAGTTAAGAATCTGAATGCATTGCAGGGCGAAACCCTGCCACTTGATACGATCCCGCGCGAGATTCGCCCCCTTGCCGAGAGCTTTAATGGCCTGTTGATGCAACTGACCCGCACACTAGAAGCCCAAAAAGGGCTCACGGCCGACACCGCCCACCAGTTAAAAACCCCCCTCGCCGTGCTGCAAGCCCGGCTCGAGCAGTTGCCCGCGTTCGAGGGCAAAGAGCTGCTCCAAAGCGATGTCGCCCGCATGTCGCGCCTGGTGCGCCAGTTGCTGCACTATGCGGTGCTCAGCCAGCACAACGCCAATCTCACGGCCACCAACCTCACCGAACTTTCACGCCATGTGGTGGGCAGTTTAGTGCCGCTGGCACGCAAAGCAAGGGTAGATTTGTCCTTTGAAGGCCCCGAAAAGCCCTTGTGGGCGAATATCGACACCAGCCTCCTCACCGAGGCTATCAGCAATCTGGTCGATAACGCCATCCGCCATAGCCCAGCCCCCAGCGGCAAAGGCAAATTAGCGATGGTCGAGGTGGTCACACTGGCCACCAAAGAAGGCCCCGTTGTCGAGGTGCGCGACCGCGGCCCGGGCATTCCCGCCTCCGAGCAAGCCCTTGTGTTCACACGCTTCTGGCAGGGCCCCGATGTCCCGACCGCCGGCCACCACGGCGGCGCAGGCTTGGGGTTGGCCTTGGTGGCGGAAATCATGCGCCAGCACGGCGGCAAAGCCAGCGTTCACCCGCGCGAGGGCGGCGGCTCTATTTTCCGCCTCACCCTCAAAGCCACCTAGCGATATTCTATCTCCTTAAGCTCAGCCTTTACCTCGTTCCAGATGGCATCATTCAACGCCGAGGGCACCGTGGACCACGTGTAGCCGGCCTGGGCAATTTTCTGCTCCTGCAAGGCTTTGCGGCGCAACCAACGCAAGGCCACCGTGTGTAAAGCCTGGTAAAGGTCAATCTGTTCCCGGCGCGATATATTCACCAACGCAAACAAAACATCACCCAGTTCATTGCGAATATGGGCTTTATTTTCCCCACCTCGGATAGCCTCATTTAATTCATGAACCTCATCCAGAAAATCATCCAATTCGCGGTAGGGTCCATCCACTTTGCAAAAGGTATGGCCCGCCGCCAAGGCCTGGCGCTGGGCATCTTGAAGGGTTTGCACAGGCTCGCCCCCCTGTTCAAGCAGAGCAAGCGCGCGCTGGGCCCATAATGTGTGTGTCATAAACTCTCTATATCCCACAAAACAGGCGGCCCACAAGCCGCCTGTTGCCTTCACCCCTGAAGAACGTCCTAGCCAAGAATCTGCTTCACCGCCATGCCAATGTCGCTGGTGGTTTGCACCATCACCACGCCGGCTTCGGTCATGGCCGCAATTTTGGCCTCGGCAGTGTCGTTCCCGCCCGAGATAATCGCCCCGGCATGGCCCATGCGCTTGCCTTTGGGGGCCGAAGCCCCAGCAATAAAACCAACAATCGGCTTGGTAATACTGGTCTTGATGAACTCCGCCGCCTCAATCTCGGCCATACCCCCAATCTCACCAATCATCACAATGGCTTCCGTCTGCGGGTCGTTTTCAAACGCCGAGAGCACCTGAATAAAATTTGTGCCATGCACGGGGTCGCCACCAATGCCCACGCAGGTGCTTTGGCCAAGGCCCACGTCGGTGGTTTGCTTTACCGCTTCGTAGGTTAGGGTGCCGCTTTTGCTCACCACGCCCACACGGCCTTTCATATGGATGTGCGCGGGCATAATCCCAATCTTGCAGCCGGTGCCATTATCGCCGGGGGTAATCACGCCGGGGCAGTTGGGGCCAATCAGGCGCATGGTGCATTTGGGGTCCATCAGCTTGCGTTTCACCCGCACCATGTCCAGCACGGGGATACCCTCGGTAATGCACACGCAAATGCGCACACCGGCCGCTTCCGCTTCCAAAATGGCATCCGCGGCAAACGGCGGCGGCACATAAATCACCGAAGCCTCCGCCGCGGTTTCATGCACGGCTTCCGCCACAGTATTGAACACCGGCAAACCAAGGTGGGTCTGGCCGCCCTTACTAGGCGTTACACCACCCACGTAGCGGGTGCCATATTTCAGCCCCTGCTCGGTGTGGAAGGTTCCGTTCTTACCGGTAAACCCTTGGGTAATTACTTTGGTCTCTGGTGTAATAAAAATCGACATAATCCTGTTCCCTACTTCCCAATCGCCCCAACAATTTTCTCGGCCGCATCTTTCAGGCTGTTGGCCGTGATGATGGGCAACCCACTGTCCGCCAAGATCTTATTTCCCAGCTCCACATTGGTGCCCTCTAGGCGCACCACCAGCGGCACATGCAGCTTCACCGCTTTGGCAGCGGCCACAATTCCGTTGGCAATGATATCGCACTTCATAATCCCACCAAAAATGTTGATGAGAATCCCCTTTACCTGCGTGTCACCCAAAATAATCTTCAGCGCGGCGGTCACTTTGGCTTCATCAGCCCCCCCGCCCACGTCCAAAAAGTTGGCGGGCGCCGCCCCTTTGGCAGCCCCGATGTGCTTGATGATATCCATCGTCGCCATCGCCAAACCAGCGCCATTCACCATGCAGCCGATGTTCCCATCCAACCCCACATAGTTCAGGTCATATTTGCGCGCCTCACTCTCCCGCGAGTCTTGCTGGGAAAGGTCCTCCATCGCCGCCAAGTCCGGGTGGCGGAACAGAGCATTCTCATCCAACGTCACTTTGCCATCCAAGGCCTGCACATCACCCGCCTTGGTCACCACCAACGGGTTGATTTCCACCATACTGGCATCGGTATCCATGTACATCTTGTAAAGGTTCAGCATAAACCCCACGGCTTTATTCACTTGGTCACCCTCTAGCTTAAGGGCAAACGCCAAGTTACGGGCTTGGTAGGGCTGTAAACCCACAGCAGGGTCAATCGTTTCGCGGAAGATTTTTTCCGGCGTCTCATGGGCCACTTTTTCAATCTCTACCCCGCCTTCGGTGCTGGCCATCATCACCAAACGCCCCGCACTGCGGTCCAACAGCACCGCCAAATACAGTTCGCGGGCAATATCAACCCCCACCGTCACAAACACGCTGTTCACGGGCTGGCCTTTGGCATCGGTCTGATAGGTCACCAGGTTGCGGCCCAGCATACCCGCAGCGGCCGCCTGGGCCTCCGCCGCACTTTTTACCAGCTTCACCCCACCGGCTTTGCCACGGCCTCCGGCATGCACTTGGGCTTTCACCACCCAAAGGTCACTTTTCAGTTTTGCTGTCGCCTCAGCAGCTTCTGCGGCCGTGGTCGCCAAAATCCCTGGGGGCACAGAAACCCCATATTTTTCAAACAACCCGCGGGTTTGATACTCATGCAAATTCACGGCAAAGGCCCTTTCCTAACATAGGCCCACCCTAGCGCGGCGCTTGCATCCCCAACAGCCCCCCCATCGCGATATAAACGCCCACAAAACAGGCATTTTGTCTGCCCTATTCTCCCCAATTACGCCTATCAAATCATTCAAATGTGGCTTTTTCCCCGCTTGACACACCCTCCCCCACCCGCTACAAAGCGCCCATATCGCCGCTGCCCGAACACTCGTGAACAGCAGCCGGCAACCTTCAGCCCAACAGAATCGCGTTGAGTTGGTGGCCGCTGGCCGCCCCGTTGCGTTTGTAGGGTTAAGGTGAAACAGGAACGCAACAAAGGCCACAGACCGTGCCCACACAAGCCGAAACCATCACCGCCACCGCCCACGCGGCAGCTGCGGCACATGGCCTTACGCTGGTTCAGGCCAAGCTCAGCGGCCAGAATGGCCGTCTCACCCTGCAAGTGCTGGTCGAGAAGGCCGATGATAGCGGCGCATGGGTTAGCCCCACACTGGAAGAATGCACCGCTGTCAGCCGCCTTATTGGGGCGCAGTTAGACGTTTTGGATATTATCACCGGCCGTTATACACTCGAAGTTGGCAGCCCCGGGCTCGACCGTCCTCTGCTCACCCCGGCCGATTTTGCCCGTTTTATCGGTAAAACGGCCTATGTAAAGCTCAAAACGCCGGTTGCAGCAGCCAAAGGCGCCCCTCTGGGGGCTCTCAAAGGGGCACTTAGCGCCAGCACCGAAACAACGGTGACTGTCGATGATGCCACCGGGCCCGTTACCGTGCCTTTTAGCAATATTCAACAGGCCGAACTCAGCCCTACACCCGCCGAGATGGCCGAATTCATGAAGTTACACAGCAAGTAAAAAGGAAAGGACGCCCCTATGGCCCTCGAATATCTCCAAATCGCCGACATGGTCGCGCGCGAAAAGGATATTGATAAAGAGCAGATTTTGGAAGTGATGGAGCAAGCCATCCAGCAGGCGGCACGCCGGAAGCTGGCGGGCGAGCTGAACCTTCAACCGCTCGACCTTACGGTGCAAGGCCATATCGACAGGCTTACGGGCGACGTGTCCATCAAACGCCTGATCAAGGTGGTGCAAATGGTTATGGAAGTGACCAGCCCCGAAGAAGCCCGCGCCGCTGTGCGTGAAGGCCGCGAGCCTGAAATGCGTCCCGCCTCCGATAAACGGGGCTATCCGCTCAAACAAAACCCAAGCCAAATTTTGCTGGCCGAAGCCAAAAAAACCAATCCATCTATCCAATTGGGCGAATACCTGACCGAAGACCTGCCGATGCGCTATTTCGACGGCCGCGTGGCCGCCCAGGCCGCCAAGCAGGTTATTTTCCAGAAAGTGAAGGATGTCGAACGCGCCAAGGAGCTCGATGTCTACAAAGACGCCGTCGGCACCATTATCAGCGGCATCGTCAAGCGCACCGACCACAACGGCGCCCTGGTCGATCTCGGCCGTGCCGAAGCCTGGCTGCCCAAGGATGAAATCATCCAGCGCGAGATGTTCAAGCCGAACGACCGTGTGCGGGCGTATATTTACAAGGTAAACCCGCAAGCCCGCGGCCCGCAAATCTTCCTCTCCCGCACCCACCCCCAGTTTTTGGTGGAGTTGTTCAAAGAACAAGTGCCTGAAATTGCCAACGGTACTATCGAAGTCATGGGCGCCGCGCGCGACCCAGGCTTCCGCGCCAAAATCGCGGTGCGCAGCTACGACCGTAACCTCGACCCCGTCGGGGCCTGTGTAGGTATCCGCGGCGTGCGCGTGCAAGCCGTCACGCAGGAATTACAGGGCGAACGCGTTGATATCATTGAATGGAGCCAAAACGCCGCCGAGTTTTTGGTGCGCGCGATGCAACCGGCCCAAGTCAGCAAAGTGGTGCTCGACGAAGACGAGAACAACATCGAAGTCGTGGTGCCGCAAGATAACCTCAGCCTCGCCATTGGCCGCCGTGGTCAGAACGTCCGCCTGGCCAGCATTCTTACCGGCTGGAACATCGACGTAATGACCGACGCCGAAGAGTCCGAGCGCCGCACCAAGGAATACGAAGTGCTCAGCCGCAACCTGATGCAAAACCTCGATGTCGACGATGTGCTGGCCCGCCTGCTCATCACCGAAGGCTTCCGCAGCACCGACGACCTGCTCAAGGTCGCCGCCGAGGAAATTGCGACCATCGAAGGGCTGAATCTGGAAGTCGCCTCCGAGCTGCAAAGCCGTGCCCAAGCGGCCTTGGCTGCCGCCACCGAACGCCTGGCCAAACTGGGCGTCAGCGACGAGCTGAAAACCATGCCCGGCATGACAGCCGACCTCATCGTAGCCCTGGGTGAAAAAGGCGTCAAAACGCTCGACGATTTGGGCGATTTGGCCACCGACGAACTGCTGGAAATGCTGCCCGGTGGGCTCCTCACCGAAAAACAGGCCAGCAAGCTCATCATGGCCGCCCGCAAGCACTGGTTCGCCGAGGAAGAGGATGAAGACGAGGCCGAAGACGCGGCACAACCCGCCGCAGCCGAAGCCCAGCCAACAGCCTAGGCCAACGCAGATAACCACAAAAAAGCGCCGCCACGGCGCTTTTTTGTGGGCACAGCATCGCCAAATACCTCACAGATAAGAACATAAGGCCCTAATCCCTTGACATATGGCCCAAAAAAGCCCAAAAAGCCCGCAAACCAAGCCTAAGGCCCCGCATGACCGACCAAACACCACCCGCCGCACCTAAAAAATCCACACTCAGCCTGGGTGGAACCCTCAGCATTGGGGGCGGTGGAGGCGCGGGCAGCGCAGGCAAAGGTGGGGTGAGTGTCGAGGTTCGCCGCCGCCGATTCGATGGCCCCACAGCCCCCAGCGCACCGGCCATGCCTGCCCCTTTGTCGGCCCCGCCGATGCCCAAGCCGATTGCGCCTGCCCCCATCGTGCAAAATGTGCCTGCGCCTAAGCCACAGGCCACCAAGCCCGAACCTAAACCCGAAGCCGAGCCCGCAGCACCTGTGGCTGCGGCCGCAGCCGCGCCGGCAGCGCCCGCCAAGCCCATGGGGCCCCAGTTGGGCACTATTGCGGCACCACGGGTGCCAACCGGGCCGCTGTCCGCGCGTGAAGAAGCGCTGCGCCGGGCCAATGAACTGCAAAGCCTGAACACCAAATCAGCCCAAGAGCGCGCCGCGCGCGAAGCGGCCGAACGCGAGGCGGCACGCCTAGCGAAGGAAGCGAAAGAAGCGCGCGAGCGTGCCTCCACCCGCGCCGGCAGCGGCAGTGGCGGCGTGCAAAGCGGCACGCTCAACAGCTCAGGCCCTGCCCGCACGGTCGATAGCCGCGCCTTTACCAAAACCACCATCAGCCTCGATGATGCGCGCCGCCGCAGCTCATCCGGTGGCCGCCCCGATAACAAAGACCCCTCCGCCAAACGCGGCCGGAATGCGTATTTGGAAGAATTGGCCGACCGCGCCCGCACCAGCAGCGGGGGTGGCGGTGGCCGCCGCCGCCGGGGTGGCCCGCGCGAAGAGATGTCGGATATGTCCGCCCAACCGGCTGAAAAACTGATGCGAGACGTCGCCATACCCGAATATATTACCGTGGCCGAACTTGCGGCACGGATGTCCGAAAAAGCGGCCGACGTAGTGAAAAAACTCATGCTGATGGGGGAAATGGTCACCGCCAACCAAACGATAGATCAAGCGACAGCCGAAGTGATCGTGGCCGAATTTGGGCACAAACCTAAGCTGCAACAGGCCGTCAATCTGGAAGACATGCTGCGCGAGGCACCCACCGCCGAGGAAGACCAAATCACCCGCGCGCCCATCGTCACCATTATGGGCCACGTCGACCACGGCAAAACCACCCTGCTCGATACCCTGCGTAAGGCCAACGTCGCCAGCGGCGAAGCAGGGGGGATAACCCAGCACATTGGGGCCTATCAAGTCAAAGCCCCCAGCGGCCGCCTTATCACCTTCCTCGATACCCCCGGCCACGCAGCGTTTACCGCCATGCGGGCGCGCGGTGCTAAGGTCACCGATGTGGTGATTTTGGTCGTCGCCGCCGACGATGGCCTGATGCCGCAAACCATCGAAGCCATCCAGCACGCACGGGCCGCCAACGTGCCTATCGTGGTGGCGCTGAACAAAATGGATAAACCGTCCGCCAACCCGCAAAAGGTGAAAAACGAGCTCCTTTCGCAAGAGTTGGTGATTGAAGAATTTGGCGGCACCGTGCCGTGCGTGCCGGTCAGCGGGCTTACCGGCATGGGCCTGGCCGACCTAGAGGAAATTGTGCTGCTGCAGGCCGACGTGCTGGAGCTGAAGGCCAACCCGAAACGCCGGGCCGAAGGCGCCGTTATCGAGGCCCGGCTGGATAAAGGCCGTGGTCCCGTCGCCACCGTGGTGGTGCAGAACGGCACCCTGCGCACCGGCGATATTGTGGTCGCTGGCGCCGTGTGGGGCCGTGTCCGCGCACTGGTGAACGATAAGGGCCAAACCATCAAGGAAGCAGGGCCAAGCCTGCCGGTGGAAATTTTGGGTCTCGGCGGGGTCCCTGCCGCAGGCGATACCTTTATCGTCACCACCGATGAAAAAATGGCCAAGGAAGTTGCGTCCCAGCGCGACCAGCTCAGCCGCGAACGTGCCCAGGCTGCCCGCAAGATGACCTTGGAAGGCCTGATGGAAAAGCTGTCCGATGTCGGCGAAGGGGTGAAGGAGCTGAACCTTATTGTGAAGGCCGACGTGCAAGGCAGCGTCGAAGCGCTGCAATATGCGCTTGGCCAGCTGAACACCGACCAAGCACAGGTGCGGGTCAAGGTGGTCAGCAGCGGGGTTGGGGTTATCACCGAAACCGATATCAACCTCGCCATCGCCTCAGGGGCACTGTGCATG
>CANHVX010000010.1 GCA_947464215.1 Pseudomonadaceae bacterium
AATTCGCTGGCAGTCGGCGTTGGCGTGCTTCAATTCAACACTACAGGCTCCGCACTTACAGCATTCGGGACATTTGCACTCAGAAATAACACAACAGGCTCTTGGAATACCGCAGTTGGTAGAAATGCTCTTAATGATAACACCTCGGGTTACAACAACACCGCAAACGGAGCCTGGGCTCTCCAAAAAAATACCACAGGTTTACACAATACGGCTTTTGGTGTAAATGCACTGGGAAACAATACGATAGCAGGATTTAACACCGGTGTAGGATTAAACGCCCTATTTGATATTTCAGGCAGTGGTGGAAATTATAACACAGCAATAGGGCATGAAACAGGCCGCGGCATAGTCACAGGCGCCAACAACACCATCCTCGGCGCCAACATCACCGGCCTCCCCGCCGCCCTCTCCAACACCGTCATCATCGCCGATGGCTCCGGCAACCGCCGCATCTACGTGCACAACAACGGCTTCACTGGCATAAACCTCGCCAGCGGCACCATGCCAACCGCCATGCTGGAAGTCTCCGGCACCATCAGCGCCACGGGCATAACCATCACCGGCGATATCTCCTACACCGGCGTGCTGACCGACACCTCCGACCGCCGCCTGAAGGAAAACGTCCAGCCCCTGGGCGAAGCGATGCTGGCCAAGGTCGGGCTGCTCAATCCCGTCACTTTCACCATGAAGGGCCGCCCGGGGCTCACCGAAAGCGGCTTTATCGCCCAGGATGTGGAAGCCATCTTCCCCTGGCTGGTGGTGAAAAGCGGGCCCGAGGAGATGCGCAGCCTGAACTACGTCGGCCTTATCGCGCCGCTCACTGGCGCCGTGAAGGAGCTGAAGGCCCAGAACGAAGCGCAGGCCAAACAGATAGACACGCTCCAGCAGCAGCTCCAAACCCTGGCGCGCGAGGTGCAAGCCATCAAGGCCACCAAAAACCCCCACTAAAACCCATGCCTCAAACGCTCAAGGCCCCCCAAGGGGCCTTTCTGCATAAATGAAACATGGGGGTGAATGTCATATGTAGCCGTGCTTTCCAAGGTGCATTTACATAAAAAAAGCCCCCCAAGGGCTCCTAAGGCTAACAGTGGCTTATTGGACGAAGGCACTTACATCCGTAAAGCGTTTGCTTGAGCGGTTTTGCTCAATCTGCCTGAGGTAAAAAGGGGGCAGCCCAACCTCGCCCTCGGTAGGTTCCAACCGGTAGAGAGTGGTCGTCATCGGGGTTGCCTCACAATAGGTTTGCCCGCCGTCAAGGAAAATGCAATATATGTAAATTATTTCAATGACGTGTGCAGTTAAAGCTGGCGGAGTCGAGAAGGTTGTCCCCTTCGGGTTCTTCCTCTCGTTGTTAAACCTCTAATATTTCAGTGGCGGAAGCGAGAGGATTCGAACCTCCGAGGAGTTGCCCCCTACCCGCTTTCCAGGCGAGCGCCTTCGACCACTCGGCCACGCTTCCGCACACAGGTGTGTATAGGCGAAAACGCGGCGCCCGCCAAGCTGGAAAGTGCGGCGGGCCGTGTAGGAGACAAAAAAGCCCCCAGTGTGGGGGCTTAAGGTCGGTGGGGCGCGCCTAAGCGTTGCCAACTTCGCGCTTGAAGCGCTTGCGGCTGTGGCTGTCCAGCCCGCGCTTGCGCAGGCGCACGGCGTTGGGGGTAATTTCCACCAGCTCGTCGTCGCCAATGTAGGTCAGCGCATATTCCAGCGTAATTTGCCGGGGAGGGGCCAAAATCAAGGCTTCGTCTTTGCCAGCGGCACGCACGTTAGAAAGCTTTTTGGCGTGGGTGGGGTTTACTTCCAGGTCGTCCGAGCGGCTGTTTTCGCCCACAATCATCCCGTCGTAGCAGGGGGCCGTGTTGCCCACAAACAGGGTGCCACGGGCTTCCAGTTCTTTCAGGGTATAGGCGGTGGCGGTGCCGGCGGCCATGCTCACCAGCACGCCGTTGCGGCGCCCGGCGGGAATGGCTTTCACGGGGCCATAGTGCTTAAATTGGCGGGTCAGCACACCGGTGCCGCGCGTGTCGGTGAGGAACTCGCTGCGGTACCCAATCATCCCACGGCTGGGCCCCACGAAAATGAGACGCTGTTTGCCGTGGTGGTCTGCTTTCATGTCCACCATTTCGGCACGGCGCAGGCCCATTTTTTCCATCACCACACCGGCGTAGGCTTCATCCACGTCCACAATAATGTCTTCATAGGGCTCCATTTTCACGCCGTTTTCTTCGCGGAAGATGGTTTCGGGGCGGCTCACGCTCAGCTCAAAACCTTCACGGCGCATGGTTTCAATCAACACGGAAAGGTGCAGTTCGCCGCGTCCCATCACCTTGAAGCTTTCGCTTTGGGTGGCTTGCTCCACAATCAGGCCCACGTTGGTCTCGGCTTCGGCAAACAGACGGGCACCAATTTCCCGGCTCGTCAGCTTTTTGCCTTCTTGGCCGGCAAGGGGGCTGTCGTTCACGCCAAAGGTCATCATCAAGGTTGGCGGGTCAATGGCCAGCGCGGGCAGCGGGGTAGAAATCTCCGGCGCGCACACGGTGTGGGAAACGTAGGCGTTGGGCAAACCGGCCAGCGCCACAATGTCGCCCGCTTTGGCTTCTGTTACTGGCACTTTTTTGAGGCCTTGGAAGCCATACACTTCCACCGCCTTGCCCTTTTCAATCTCGGTGCCGTCGCGGCCCAGGGCTTTCAGGGGTTGGTTTTTGCGCAGGGTGCCGCTCACAATGCGCCCGGTCACAATCCGGCCCACAAAGGCGTTGCGCTCCACCAGGGTCACCAGCATCTGGAAGGGCGCTTGGTCGTCACCTTGGGGGGCGGGCACATGCTTTACAATCAGGTCAAGCAGGGGCTGGCAGTCGGTGCCTTTTACTTTGTAGTCAGGCGTCACCCAGCCTTCACGGCCTACGGCGTAAAGGATAGGGAAGTCCAGCTGTTCTTGGGTGGCACCCAGGCTGTCGAACAGGTCAAAGGTCTCGTTAATCACGTCATCGGGGCGGGCGTCGCTGCGGTCGATTTTATTCACCACCAAAATGGGGCGCAGGCCCAGTTGCAGGGCTTTGCCCAGCACAAATTTGGTTTGCGGCATGGGGCCTTCGGCGGCGTCCACCAGCAGCACGGCACCGTCCACCATGCCCAAAATGCGTTCCACTTCGCCGCCAAAGTCGGCGTGCCCGGGGGTGTCTACCACGTTGATGCGGTGGTCTTTGTAGAGGATGCTGGTGGTTTTGGCCAGAATGGTAATGCCGCGCTCGCGTTCAATGTCGTTGCTGTCCATCACGCGCTCGCCTTGGGTGTTGGCCACGGTGCCGGTTTGGGAAAGCAGGGCGTCCACCAAAGTGGTCTTGCCGTGGTCCACGTGTGCGATGATAGCGATGTTGCGGAGGGATGCGTTGTGTGTGCTCATACAGGGGCCCTAGCAAAACGGCGGAGTGCGGTCAACCTTTTAATATCAGACACATTCGCAAAAGCGGCACCCAAAAGCATCTCTAGGGCTGGGGGGCGCATTCCTAAACGGGTTGTCCTGTGCTAAACCAGCACGCATGTGCGGTATCAGTGGCGTCAGCCTTCCCAAGGGCCAGCAGGCCAAACCGGCCCATCTGCAGCCGTTGGGGGCGGCGTTGGCGCATCGCGGCCCCGATGGCGAGGGCATCTGGTATAGCGGCACCTTGGGCCTCGCCCATCGGCGCTTAAGCATTATCGATGTCGGCGGCGGCCGCCAGCCGTTGGTGAGCCAGCTGCAGGCGCACCAGAATGCGGCGGTGGTGAATGGCGAGATTTACAACTACAAGGCGCTGCAAACGCAGGTGCAGGCGGCGGGTTTTACTCTAAAAACCGCGTCCGATAGCGAGCCGCCCTTGCATCTGTATGCCCTCCATGGCGAAGCGATGCCCGAAACGCTGGAAGGCATGTATGCCCTCGCGGTGGCCGATGGCGCGGCCGAAACGCTGCTGTTGGCGGTAGACCCCTTCGGCATTAAGCCGCTGTATTACTGCCAAACCAATGTGGGCTTTGCCTTTGCGTCCGAGCCACGGGCCTTGGCGGCGGCAGGCTGGGTGCGCCGAGAACCCAACGTCGCCGTGCTCCCCATGCTGCTCAACCGCCATTACAGTGTGGGGGCGGCCACGCTGTGGCAGGGCATCCAGCGGCTGGTGCCGGGCGAGCGCCTGCTGGTCAAGCACGGTGTGGTGGTCAAGCGCTGGCGGGTGTTTCCCCCGTTACACGCCGCGCATGCAGGGGCCGAGGCCAGCCAATTCCCCGCCCAGCTGGAGGCCGCGGTGGCGCGACATCTCCAGGCCGATGTGCCCTACGGCCTGTTGTTAAGCGGCGGGCTCGATAGCACGGCCTTGGCGGTCATGATGCGCCGCCTCGGCGCCCCCGTGCATGCCTTTACCGCACGCATTATGGTGAAAAATGGCCCCAACGAGGCCGATATTGCCGCCGCCGTGTGCCAAAAGCTGGGCGCCCAGCACACGGTGGTGGAATACGGCGCGGCCGATTTTTGGTCAGGGCTGGTGCAGCTGGCCAACGCCATGGACGATTTAGCCACCGACTACGCCGCTCTCCCATTGCTCAAACTCACCGCCACGGCGCGCAAACACGTCAAAATCCTCCTCAGCGGCGAAGGCGGCGATGAAACCTTGGCCGGCTACAGCGCCTACCGCAAACACCCGTCGTGGCTGAAAGCCCTGCTGGCGCGCTGGAAGGCCAACCGCGTGGGCGATGCGGCGCCCTATGCCGCGCTGTTTCGCACCGCGGTCACCACGCCACCCTTTCCACCCGAAGGCTGGGACAAAGATGCCTTCACGCCATTGCAACGGCGCCAGAGCACCGACATCGCCAACTGGCTCCCGGCCGATTTGTTGCTGAAGCTCGACCGCACCACCATGCACAACGGCATCGAAGGCCGGGTGCCCTACCTTGATAGTCATCTGGCCGCCTTCAGCTTTGCCCTGCCCGATGCCGCCAAGGTGAACGAGACGTTCGGCAAATTGCCCCTGCGCCAGTTTTTGGCGGCCGAGGGCTTCCCCGAACTGGCGTGGGCGCGCAAGCAGGGGTTCAGTGTCGCGGTGGGCGAGTTTTTAGGCCAAAATCCGCAGGCGTTGGCCCGCCTGTGGGGCCAGAGCCCGCTGCTGGGCACGCTGCTCAAGCCCGAGGCCGCTCCTACGCTGTTGGGCCAACTCAAACACCCCAAAGCCGCCAATTTGGCCTTTAGCCTCACCGTGCTGGCCCTGTGGGAGGCCATCCACGTGCGCCAGGTTGCCCCGGCCGAACTGCGCGCCGCGCTCACATCTCATGCCTAAACCGGGTGTCTTCCGTCTCCTCTATGCGCTGGCGGGGCCGCGCAGTGCGCTGGTGGCGGTGGGCTGGCTTATGGTCCTGCTGGTGCTGGGCACGCTGGCGCAAACCCATATGGGCCTGTTTCAGGCGCAGGCGATGTATTTCTCGTCCTGGGTGCTGTGGCTGGGCCCCGTGCCGGTGCCGGGCGGGGCCACCACCATGGCGGCCATGCTCTTAAGCCTCACGCTGCGTATCGCGCTTTATCCCTGGAGCCGCAGGCACCTCGGCAGCCTCATCGCGCACGGGGCCGTATGGCTATTGCTGGCGGGCGGTTTTGCCACCGCCGAACTGGCCACCGAGGGCTACATCCGCGTCGCCGAGGGCGAGGTGGCCACCACCCTGAACAGCTACACCACGCCCGAGCTGGCGGTGGTGCAAGGCGCGCAAACCGTGGCCGTGGTGTCGGCCAGCCAGTTGGTCAAGGGCACCACAGTCACGCTGGCTGGCGTGCGGTTGCAGGTGGAAGAGTATTTCCCCAATTCCCACCTCGCCCCCCGGGCTGAACCGGTGGAAGACGGCGGCATCACCTTAGGCGCTCTTCGTGTGCTGAACGTCACCGCCAAAGCGCCCGAACGCGTCGACGAGCGCAACCGCCCCACGCTCATCTACCGCCAGCTGAACGCACAGGGCCAGGTGGTGGCACGGCGGGTGGTGTTTCAAAACCAGCCCATTCTCCAACCGTTTGTCACGGCATCGGGCCAGTCGGCCACCTTGGTGGTGCGCCCGGCGCAAACGCCCCTGCCGTTTCAGGTGCAGTTGGAAGCGTTTGAGCAGGAATATCACCCCGGCACCAGCATCGCCCGCCATTACGCCAGCCGGGTGGTGGTGGAGGCCCCCGCCCACGGCCGCTGGCAGGCCGTTATCCGCATGAACGAACCGCTGCGCCTGATGGGCTACACGCTCTACCAAGCCAGCTTCGTCAATGCCGAGGCGGGCGGCCCCGAAACCAGCATTCTCGCGGTGGTGAACAATCAGGGCTGGCTGTTCCCGTATGTGGCCAGCATTCTGCTGTGCGTGGGCTTAGGCGTGCATGTGTGGCAACGCACGCGCCGCCGCAAGGGCTTGGTCGGCGTTCTGCTGGCGGTTGTCGCAGGGGCGTGGGCGGTGCCCGAAGCCCACGCCCAAACCCCATCCTATGCCCTGTCGGTGGCCGAGGTCGCGCCCCTGGCGCATCTCCCCATCCAGCACGCGGGGCGTATCAAACCGCTGGGCACGTATGCACGGGTTACGCTGCAAACGTGGGGCGGCGGCGGGTGGTCAAGCACCGCGCAGGCCACCGCCCAACTGGCCGAGATTCTTTTCATCCCCACGCAAAGCGCGCAGCGGCCGCTGTTTTATCTGCCCAGCGCCGGGCTGGCCAACCGCCTCGGGCTGCCACGCCGTCCGGGGCGGGTGTATAGCTATGCCGGAGTCGCCGCCGCGCTGCGCCCCCAGTTTAGCACGCTGCAAACGCTGGCCGCCCTGCCGGAAGCCGACCGCACAGCGGAAGAAACCCAGCTGCTCACACTCGCCCAGCACGTGCAGGAATATTACCTGCTCAGCCGCAGCACCAGCTTGGTGTGGGCCGAATTCGTTGTGCCGCCGGCACTCGCCACCGCGCTCGGCGTCACGCCCTCGGTGCCACTCAGTGCGTGGCAACTCACACCGGTGCAAGGCCAGCTGGCGCAGGTGGCCTTGTCTCTGAACAGACAGCCTACTCCCGCCGCGCAGGCGTTGGCCCTGGCGCCGGCACTCAAGGCGCGCCTGTCCGAGCAATCGCCCGGCCCTTTCACCATCATTCCCGGGCAGTGGGGCACGCCCACCCAAACCGAGCAATGGTATGCCCCCTGGCAGGTGCTGGCCGAAGGCCAGGGCAGCCCGCAGTCACAGGCCTATCTGGCGGTGTGGCAGCAGCTGGCCACCGCTTACAGAAGCCACGACCCTTATGAGTGGTTCAACGCACGAGACGATGCGCTTCAGCAAGCGCAAACCTTCACCGGCGTGCGCCCATGGGCCCTCACGCTGGAAGGCTGGTATCACGCCGCCCACCCGTGGGGTGTCGCGGGGGGGCTGGTGGCACTGGCCGCGCTGGCGTGGGGCTGGTATGCGTGGCGTCGGCGCTGGGAAGGGCTGGCCTGGGTGCTGCTCGGTGCCGCCGCGGGCGTGCAAACGCTGGCGCTGGCGGCGCGGGTGGCCATTCTGGAGCGCCCGCCGGTGGGCACGCTGTATGAATCGGTGGTGTTCGTCGCCACGCTCACCACATGGGTGGCGGTGGGGTTGGCGGCGTGGCAGCCGGCGCAGCGGGTGCGCTGGGTGGGGCTGGGGGTGGTGGCCACGGGGGGGCTGTTGCTGGTGGCCGCAGCCTTGGCCGCGTCGGGCGGCGATACCTTGGGCGTCCTCACCGCGGTGCTGGAAACGCATTTTTGGCTCACCACGCACGTGCTGGTCATCACGGCGGGCTATGGCCTTAGCGTGCTGGCCGGGCTGTATGGGCTGGTGGTGTTGGCGCAGCGGTCACCTACCCCGGGGCACCTGTTCACCACCGATATGCTGGTGCTCGCCGCCCTATTGGCCACCGCGCTGGGCACGTTGCTGGGCGGCATCTGGGCCGACCAATCCTGGGGCCGCTTTTGGGGGTGGGATCCAAAAGAGAACGGCGCTCTGCTGCTCACCCTGTGGCTGGTGGCGGTGTTGCATATGCGGGTGGGGAAGGTGGGGCCTCTGTGGGCGGCGTTGGCGGCCACGGCGCTCACGCCGGTGGTGGTGGCGGTCAGCTGGTTCGGGGTGAATTTGCTGGGCGTGGGGTTGCACAGTTATGGCTTTGCCAAGGGCACGGGGCTGGGGCTGGCGGGCTTTGGGGGCACGATGTGCGCGCTGGTGGCCACACTGGCCTGGCGGTGGGGTAAACGCGCCTAAAAAACCGCCCCTCACAGGGCGGTTCTAGAGAAGCGATGTATCACGAGCGCGGCGGCTGTTTCAAAGGGCGCATGGCCTTTATAATGCTGCGAAGGCGTCGTGGCGCTTTCGGGGTGTGCAGGCTCGCGTCGTCCCGCAGGAAATCCTGAGGGTGGCGGCGCCGAATATGCACGGGCGTGCTGGCGGGGAAGGTCGTCATCACCCACAACACAAGTCGAGACACGGCATTGTTCATAGTGGCCTCATGGGAAACGGAAGGAAAGAGAACGGGCTCTCTATACCCATCCCGTCCTCAGCTGGCAAGGGCCTCCCCCGAACACCTCTTCCCGCCTGCCACAAGGTCTGGTAGGAAAGGGGCATGTATTCCTTGCTCGCGTTTGATCTCGACGGCACCCTCGCCAACACCGAAAGCATCAGCATTCCCAGCATGCTGCGGTTTTTGCCCGAATACGGCATCCATCTCACGCCCGAGGCGTGGTATGCCACCTACCACGGCATGTCGGGCCAGTCCCTGCTCGATAAGCTGAATGCGGCCTTTGGCACGCAGATGGTCTGGTCCGAGTTCTATCCGCGCCGCTACGCGCACATTGCGCGGGTCTTCCGCGAAGATGGGGTGGAGCCCGCGCCGGGCATGCTGCAAATGGTGCGGCGGTTGGCGGCGGCGGGGCACCAGATGTGCATTGTCAGCAATTCCTCGCCCGAGCGGGTGGCGCTCACGCTCGAGGTGGTGAAGGGCCAGCGCGCGGCGGGGCTTATGCTGCCGCAGATGTTTGCCGGACATGTGGTTTCGGCAACCGACCCCGCCCACCCCACGCGGCGCGCCAAGCCCGAGCCCGATAGTTACCTCGCCGCGGCCGAGAAATATAAGTGTGCCCCGGCCCAGTGTGTGGCGTTGGAAGATTCGGTGGTGGGGGTTACGGCGGCCGTGCGGGCGGGGTTTACCGTGTGGGGGTATGCGGGGCTTGGCCACGCGCCGGCGCAAACGGCCGAAGCCCTGCGCGAGGCCGGGGCCCATCGGGTGCTCACCCACTGGGATGAGATGGTGGTGGGGCCGCGTTAAGCATGCCGCGCGCGTCTGCGTCCCTGCGCCGCGTGGCTGTCCGTGCGGGGGTGGTGGGGGTGGTTGTGGCCATGGCAGGGGGGGTCTGGATACTCGGGCAGGGGGGCGGCACGCCGTGGGGGGTGGGCGTGCACCCGGTGCCGCTTCGGGCCACATTCCCGCCGCCTGGGGCCTCTGTAGCGCCGCCCCAGTGGCATTCCGTGCCGGTTGGGCACCCCGCCAGCACCTCCCAGCGCCGGCCCCCTCTGTCCCAAGTGCCTGATATTGTGTTGCCCGATGTCCACGGCAAACCCTTCCCTGGCTGGACATCAATCACACAACCTGTTGTTATTGTTACGGTGTGGGCCAGCTGGTGCACCACGTGCATGGCTGAAATGCCAAGCAAAATCAAATACATAAAATCAAACCCCGCCATCGCCCTAGTGGCTCTTAATATTGATACTACCCCTGAAATCCACATTAAAGCATTGAAAAAATGGGGAGAATACCCTAAGTCCAGCACCGGTATATGGTGGTTGTCAGACCCCTCCCGCACCCAAAGCTATGGCCGCCTGAATATCGCTAACGTGCCGGAATCATTCATCTTAAACGCCAACCGCGAGATTGTTTATAAAGCGGTCGGCCCCTTTAGCCTTACCCAAGGTCCCGCGGCCGAGGTGCTCGAACGTCTAAAAAATCAGAGCGTTACGCCGTAGCAGGCACGCCAACAGCCACCGTTTCCACAGCAATATTGCCGCGTGTGGCATGGCTGTAGGGGCATACGGTGTGGGCTTTTTCCGCAATTTTTTCCGCATCTTGCTGGCTTACGCCGGTCAAGGTTACCTGCAGGTTAACAGCCACCGTAAACCCGCCATCTTCGCGCTTCAGCAGGGTCACATCGCTCGCCACCACAGCTGGCGAAGTTAATGAAAAACCAAGGTTTTTGGCCGCAAATTCGCACGCTCCACCGTAGCACGCGGCATAGGCGCAGGCAAACAGCTGCTCGGGGTCGGTGCCGGTGGCGGGGCGGGGTTGGATAACCGGATGAGAAAGCTCAACATTTAGGCGCCCATCGGCGGTGTGGGCTTTGCCCGTGCGGCCGCCGGTGGCCTGGGCGTGGGCGGTGTAAAGGGGGGTCATAGGGGCGGCTCCTGTGGGGGTTAATAACGCCAAAAACATACCGAATTTCCGCCAAAAAGTCAAGATTTTTCGTGCAACTAGCAGCTTTTGCAGCTATATCAAACCCATGCTGTCCTACCAACACGCCTTTCACGCCGGCAACCAGGCCGATGTCCTCAAGCACAGCGTCTGGGCGCAGGTGTTAAGTGCCCTGCTAACCAAGCCTAAACCGCTGATAGTTATGGAAACTCACGCCGGTCGCGGGGTCTATCCCGTCGCGGCCGCCGAGACCGCGCGCCACACCGAATACCAGCACGGTTTGGCCATGGTGCCGTGGATGCAGGCTGCCAATCCCTACCTGCACGTGGTGAAAAACATGAACGAAGATGGGGTTTTGCGCACCATTCCGGGCAGCCCCGCCGTGGCCCAGGCCCTGCTGCGCGAAACGCCCGATGTCGCCGACCATCTCCACCTCTGCGAGGCCCATCCCACCGAGTTTGATTATCTCGAAAATTGGCGCCGCGGCCTCACAACGCACTGGAAAAACGTGCATATTCACCACGCCAACGGCCACAGCCACGGCCCCGCATTGGTGAAAGCAGGCCAACGTGTGGCGGTGATGATAGACCCGTCCTACGAGGTTAAAACCGAATACGAACAAACGGTTGCCACGGTCGCCGAGATTGTCAAACGCAACCCGCACGCGGTGGTGGTGGTGTGGTTCCCCGTGCTGGCTCAGGGGGGCGGCAAGGGGCTCCATCAAACCCTCATCGATGGCCTTAAGGCACTGGATTGTCAGGCTTCCCACCTCACGCAGTGGCAGTGGGCGCCCCGTGAGGGCGGGGGGATGTATGGCAGCGGCCAGGTGGTGCTGAATCTCCCTTATGGCACGGAAAAGGTGCTGGAAAAAACGGTAACAGACCTCGCAAGCGCCCTGAAAATTCCCCGTCGCACCACCACCTGCACCTGGCTGGTGCCCCGCCGTTAAGCCTTTGGTTTGGTGTCCTGAAACAACCCATAAATGCACACCGCCATGGCAGCAATCACGCCCCACATGGGGCCCACATGGGGCGGCAGAACGTCGGTGTAGGGGTAGCTGAGAAGCCCAAAATACAACGCCCATCCTTCCCAATAAAACCCGAGCAACATCCCCACGCCCACCAATTCCGGCATGCCCGCCCGCCCGCGGTGCAGATAAAGCGTGGCGGCCAGCGCCCCTAAACACACCCACAGCATCCCCCCCACGTCGCCGGCGGTCAGGGTCATGCCGGTGGTCATCGAAGAATTGATGGTGAGTTGCCAGCTAAACCGGCCCAAAGCCGTGTGTCTGTCAAAGTATAGGCGCCAATTGCGTGCCGGTGTCTTGCCATGTCTCATGGGGCCTATTATACCACCCTTTAACAAGGTGGAAACCATGAAATCGTTACGTATCACATATGCTCACGCTGTATTGGCCACAGTGGTGCTCACCTGGGTTCTTATCGTGGTTGGCGCCGCCACGCGGGTTTACGATGCCGGGATGAGCTGCCCCGACTGGCCCCATTGCTACAGCCTGTGGTGGCCCTGGCCCGAAAGCCGGGTTATCGCGGCGGGCCACCCCGAGGGGTATATGGTGAACGGCCAGCACTACGCCGGCTGGCAGGTGGCGTTGGAATGGGGGCACCGCCTGTTGGCGGCCTTGGTGGGGTTTGCGTTGTTGGGCTTGCTGGTGGCCGCCAAGTGGCAGCCGCGGCGCGTGTGGGCGCCCTTGGCGTTGGCGGTCGTGTTGCTCGTGGTGCAAATTAAACTTGGCGCCGTAACGGTGTGGATGAGCAACCTGCACTGGAGCGTTGTCATCCATCTGGGCAACGCGATGCTGTTTATGGGCGCGCTGTTTTGGCTCTGGTGGAGGGCCCAGGTGGCACCGCCCATGCATCGGCGCCCAACACCAAAAATCATGATGATTCTGAGTGTTCTTATGCCCGTGTGCGTGTGGCTCACCATGCTTATGGGTGCGGCTGTCAGCAGCACGCACAGTGGGGGTGTGTGCGGTGGGCTGTTCAGCTGTGCGGGGGTATGGATGCCAAGCCCCAAGGTCGATGTCGGCCAGCATATTCACATGCAGCACCGGCTGTTTGCGCTGCTCACCTTTGTGCTGAGCGTGGTGCTGATGGTGGTTGCCAAGCGCACGGCGCCGCACGCACGGGCGGCCGCGTTGCAGGTGCATGGGTTGGTGTTGGGCCAGGTGGTGCTGGGTATCCTTACACTGTATAGCTTTGGCTCGTTCCCCGAATGGTATTACCTGCTCAGCATCCTGCATTTGGGCTGGGGCACGGTGCTGTGGCTGGGCGCGCTGAATGTAGGGCTCGAGATGCGCAGCTACGCCGCCGAGGCACCGCAGGCGCCACAACCCGCAAAGCCAACCCAACCAACCAAACGCTCCCGTTAGCCATGCCAAACACGTCGGCCGTTGCCACCAAACAGGTGCCACCCGCGTTGGGGGCTCTGCTGGTGCAGTTGGCCAAGCCACGTATCATTCTGTTGCTGGCCATCACGTGTGTGTGCGGCGGGCTGGTGGCATCAAAGGGCAACACCAGCCTGTTATGGCTAAGTCTTCCCGCTTTGGGCTGGGGCACTTTGGGCTTGGTGCTAAGCGCCGCCGGCGCCAACGCGGTGAACATGTGGTGGGACCGCGACATCGACCGCCTGATGGTGCGCACCCAAAACCGCCCCCTGCCGCAAAATCACCTCAGCGCCTCGTTTGTGCTGGGCTGGGGGTGCATGTTGGTGTGTCTGGGCACGGCGGCGGCGGCCGTGGCCTCGCCCATGGCGGGCCTTATGGCCCTGGCCGGGGCCCTGTTTTATATTGGTATTTACACGATGTGGCTCAAGCGGCGCACGGTGCAAAATATCGTGATAGGCGGCGCCGCAGGCGCGTTTCCACCGCTGGTGGGCTGGGCGGCGGTGCAGGGCGATGTATCGCACCCGCTCCCCTGGCTGATGTTTGCCATCATCTTTTTATGGACCCCGCCGCATTTTTGGGCCCTGGCCCTGTTGGCGAATACCGACTACACCCGCGCGGGCATCCCGATGTATCCAGTGGTGAAGGGCGAGGCGGCCACACGGTTGGAAATGATGCGCTATTTGGTGGTGTTGGTGGCAGCCACCTTGCTGGGGGGGCTGTTTGCCCCGCTGGGGTGGATATATACCGCCGCCGCCGTGGGGCTTGGGGTGTGGTGGGGGCTGGCATGCTGGAAACTGCTGCACAGCCCGCTATCCACCGCCGAAAACCCGGCGCCGGCCCGGCGGGTGTTTCGCATCAGTCTGTTGTATTTGGCATGGGTGTTTGTGGCCATGGTGGCCGATAGCTTCCTATGATGGCACCCGGCCACCTTGCCGTAGGTTTGGCGCTCTATCATGGGCTTACGCAGATGTATGGTTACACACCACCCCCGGCGGCGTATGGGGTGGTGGCGTTTGCCAGTTTGCTGCCCGATATCGACCATCCCAAGTCGCAGGTTGGCCGCATGTTCCCCACGCTCAGCGGGGTTATTGCGGGGGTATTTGGCCATCGTGGCTTTACCCATTCGGCCGTGGCGTTGGTGCTGTGCGTGGTGGCCGCGTATATGTGGGGCGGAGTAACGGGGGGGCTGTTGGTGGCGTTTGGTGTGGGCTATGTCAGCCATGTGCTGGCCGATTTTTGCACCAAAACGGGCGTGCCCCTGTTCTGGCCATGGCGGGAGAACATCCGCCTCCCGGTGCTGAATTTCACCACTGGCGGCGCGGTTGAACATCTTATTACACTCGCACTTACCGCCTGGCTGGCGTCCGATGTCGGAGGGCTGATATGAAACCACACCAACCGAACCAGAAGAGACAGGCTTCAGGTATAAAGCGCACATTGGTGGTGGTGGGGCTGGCGTTTGCCGCCAGTATTGCGCTCACCGTCAGTGCGGTGCCGCTGTATTATTGGCTGTGTGAGATTGCCGGAATTCCCACCCCGCAAATTGCCATTGGCCAGCAGGGAGAGCAAGCGCCACACGTGGCCATGGTGTCCGAGAGCCGCATTATCACCGTGCGCTTTACCGCCAACACGGGGGCGGGTGTGCCCATCACCTTCCATCCACTGTCCTATACCATCCGCGTGCCGGTGGGCCAACCGGTGCTTACGGCGTATGAGGCGCAAAATGTGTCTCCCCGCCCCATCGATGGCGTGGCGGTGCACATGCTCTATGCCATGGGCGGCCCCAATGGCGTGAATGTGGCCGACCACATCAGCCTGCAGCAGTGTTTTTGTTTTGCCCAGCAGCACTATCCGGCGCAGGCGGGGGTGCGGTTGCCGTTGTCGTTTACGCTGCTGCCATCCTTGCCCAAAGGCATTCATACCATTACATTCTCCTATACCCTGTTCGAGGCGCTGGAAAACGACCCGCGCATTCGCCAAAAGCCCATCCTTGTGTCGCAAACAACGGTAAAATAAGAAAGAAAAGCCATGCACCGGATCATCATCGCAGGTGGGGTGTTGGTGGCCGCGGCCTACGGGGCGGTGGTGGCCTATATGTATGCCACGCAAGATGCCCGCGTATGGCCCGCCACGGTGAACGCCACCACCCCGCCCCCGCCCGAGGCGGGCAATTACCAGCGCATCAGCCTCACCATGCCCGATGGCACGCGCCTCAACGGTATCGTGGCGCCGCGCCGGGGGTTGCAGCCAAGCCCTACGCTGGTGGTGGTGTTTGGCGGCAATGCACACGATGTCGGCGGGTTAACGCTGTTCCTGAAAACAAAGGTATGGCCGGGTGCGGAAGTGGCCGTGGCGGGCGTGGCGTATCGGGGCTATCCCATCGCCGCCAACCCCGAAAATGGCGGGCGTAGCGGCGGCACACCCTCGCAGCCCGCCGTGCTGGCCGATGCGGTGGTGCAAGTCAAGGCCTTGCAGGCGTTGGTGAAACCCTCGCAAACCGTGCTGATGGGCTATTCCATCGGCAGCGCCGTAGCCACCTACGTGGCGGCGCAGCCAGCGGTGGCGCCAACGCTGGCCGGGGCGATTTTGGTGACGCCCTTTACCAGCCTTACCGCCTTGGCCGAAGACCAATATCCGTGGCTTCCGGTGCACGCGCTGATGCGCAGCCCCATGCCAACCGCCACGTGGCTGCAAAGCGGCACAGTGCCGCTGGCGCTGTTCAGCACGCCCGATGATGGGCTTATCCCCCCGTCCCACATCGCCCTGCTAAAGCAGGCGGCGGGCGCGCGTGTGCGTATGGATGCACGCTTTCCCGGCAGCACGCACGGCACGATTCTCGATGATACCCGGATGCCGCGTGCGCTCCAGGTGGCGCTGGCCGGGCTGCTCGCCGCGCCGGTGCCACAGCGCGAAGGCTCTCTGCCACGTGCCCCCTTTCCGCCGACGCCCGGCAATGCTATAAGCAAAACCAATCCGTAACCGAGGCTGAACAGAGGAATAATCATGGCCAAAGCCACTCCCGCTCCCAAATCTGCGCCCGCGAAGGCACCGGCAAAAGCCGTGGTCAAGGTTGAGAGCCATCATGACGACCATCACGCCGCCGCGCACACCGGCGCCAAGCGCCATTGGCTGATGCACGCGCTGACCACGGTCAACCATAAAGATATCGGCAAGATGTATCTCATCAGCGCGCTGATTTTCTTCTTTATCGGCGGGCTTATGGCGCTGGTCATCCGTGCCGAGCTCGCCATGCCCGGGTATCAGTATGTCGATGGTTCGTTTTTCAACCAGATGACGGCGATGCACGCCACTTTCATGATTTTCTTTGCCGTGATTCCGGGCCTCATTGGGTTTGGGAACTATTTTGTGCCGATCATGATCGGCAGCCCCGACATGGCCTTCCCGCGCCTGAACAACTGGAGTTTCTGGCTGATGCCATTCTCGGGCCTGCTGATGCTGTTAAGCCTGTTGGTGCCAGGTGGTTCGGCGGCGGCGGGCTGGACAGCCTATCCTCCGCTCACGGCCGCAGCCTATAGCCAAGGTGCCGGCATGGATATGTGGATTTTGGCCGTGCACTTGGCCGGTGCCAGCTCCATTCTGGGCGCGGTGAACTTCATTGTCACCATTCTCAACATGCGGGCGCCGGGCATGTTGCTCTGGCAGATGCCGCTCTTCCCGTGGTCGATGCTAGTCACGGCTTGGCTTCAGCTGGTGGCAACCCCCGTGCTGGCTGGCGCGGTGACAATGCTGCTGATGGACCGTAATTTTGGCACGTCATTCTTCAACCCGGCTGGCGGCGGAGACCCGGTGCTGTTCCAGCACATTTTCTGGTTTTACAGCCACCCAGCGGTGTATATCATGATTTTGCCAGTGTTCGGCATGATCAGCGAGATCTTGGCCGCGCATAGCCGCAAACCTTTGTTTGGCTATATTAGCATGGTGTGGGCGATTATCGCCATTGCCGTGCTCGGCCAGGTAGTGTGGGCGCACCACATGTATAGCGTGGGCATGGATATCAACGCCCAGCTTATTTTCATGGGCATGACGATGCTCATTGCGGTGCCAACGGGTATCAAGGTGTTCAACTGGTTGGCCACGATGTGGGGCGGCAGCATTGCCTTCACCACCGCCATGAAGTTTGCGGTGGGGTTCGTGGTGCTGTTTACCATTGGGGGGCTCTCAGGCGTGGTATTG
>CANHVX010000011.1 GCA_947464215.1 Pseudomonadaceae bacterium
AAGCACCCTGCTGGCCGATCTCAACCTGAAAAACCGCACCCTAAGCCAGCGGCTGCAACTGGGCGAAGGCACCTGGAGCCTGCCCGGCGGCCGCGGCAAATGGAACGCGCTTAAAACGCTGGAAACCACAGCCGAAGGCGGCAAATTGCTGGCCTTGGCGGCACCCAAACATAACGCTACGGTGCAGGCGCTGGCCGAGGCCGGCGGGCTGCCAGCCCTGGTCGATACCCTCACCCAACAGGCCGAGGTGGTGATCGCCGATGCCAGCCCCGTCACCGCGTTCAACCGTGGGAATATCGATGCTTTGGGGCTGTCCACCTTGGCCGGCCGGGTGCTGTTGGTGGCCCAGCAAGGGGTCACCACGCAGGCCGATCTCAAACGCGCGGCCGAGGCGCTGTTGCTGGCGGGCGCGCCTATATTGGGGGTGGTGATGAACCAGCAGTTTCATCCCAGCCGGCGCCAGCTGTTGGGCCAACTGGCCGATACTCTGCGCTGGGTCTTCCCGCCGCTCGGCACCGCACTCCGCAAAGCCACCTTCAACGCCCGGGTCGACTAACCCCTCCCCCCGGGCCCCACCCCCCAGGATGGGTCATTGCGAGCAAAGCGCGGCAATCTTGAGCGCCCCCCCCCAATAAAAACCGCAGCCCCCAAGGGGGGGGAAACCGTCATAGCGAGGCGTCATCCCGGCGCAGGCCGGGACAGGCCCCGGTTGAGATTCACTCCGGCGCAGGCCCCGGCCCAGGGCCAACCTCTCTCGCTAATTGTTTCCCTCGCACACCACTGGTCTGAAACTAGTGCAGTTAAGGTCATTCCAAGTCACGCCAGTCTCAATACAATCCTCATTACCTCCACTATTATCAGGCTGTCCAGATCCCCACGCCACATAAGTAGGCGATATGCCCAAAAGGTTACGATACTGCCCTTCCACCGTTGTGTCACTGATACCTATCCACACCGTATTCCCAGCCACCAAGTTTGAAATAAATGCTTGCTCGGCAGCCGAATCCGGAACCGCCATATCATATCCACCCCCCAATCCCAGACAGTATGTGCGCGCATTGGTCCAGTTTCGGGTGGTAATATCGTGAACATAACATCTGTTCGTGCCCGAAAAATATTGCCGTCCAAAACCACACGAGTCATTGGTTGCCACCCAGGTGTCGGAAACACTGCCAATATTCACAAACGCCACATGGGTGGTGGCACTTAACGCCGAAGCGCTGATATACAGTTGCACCGTCTGCCCCTCCACCACCGAGGCATAGCGCACCAAACTCCCCCCATCAATACTGACCCGGGCGGAAGAGACTCCGCTGGCGGCCACCATCACCGGCACCGTGCCAAGCCCCGTCACCGTAATGCTATTCGCCCACCCCAATTGTCCCTTAGCAACCATAGAGTTGACAAAATCAAACGCACTGGGCACATCATCCACTCCTCCACTGCCCGTCACCGCCACCCCACCCACCGTCAGCGCACTCACCGAAATGGCAGTGGCCGAGACAACGCTGGCCGAAATCCGCTGAGCCGAAAGCGTGGTAAAACTGGCCTGCGCGGTGGTCACCGAAATCCCCGGCACCACCAGCCGCCCCACCGTGTCAAAATAGGCCGTGCCGCTCACCCCACCCGTGGTCAAACTAATCGTCCCGCCATTCCCCACTACAATGTTAGCACTGGTCGAAACAATCCGGTCCCCCGCCACCGTCACACTGCCACCCCCGCTCCCGAGCGTCACCCAGCTGGCCCCATCACAACGCTCAGGCACACCAACATTGGTGCGGATAGCCCCCAGCGAGGCTGCATTGCACGTGGTGGAAAACCCCGGCCGAATCGCCCCACCGGTCGTCGAACTCGCATCAAACGATATCTGCGCAAACCCCGGCACCGCCCAAACCAGCGCCAAGCCCAAAACGGCAAAAATCAAGCGAAAAGCCGAAAGCATGGGAGCATGGGAGCATGGGAGCATGCTGCCCAATTCTCCCAAACCCTTCAAGACCATTGACACTTTTTGCAGCATCGAAAGGGTCATTGCGAGCAAAGCGCGGCAATCTCGAGCGAACCACCCACCAAACAACGCAGCCCCCATCCCCGATAACCCGACAACCCGAATCTCCCAACCATCACCCCCGCAGCGCAGCCGCCCAAAGCTCCTTTTGTCATTCCCGAAGCATGGTTTGCTCGGCAAGCGGAACGCGCGCCAAAGCAAACCCGCTATCGGGAATCTAGCCACCCCAAGCACACCCATCCCCACCAAAGCCCCCAAAGGAGGGAGGGGGTCATCCCGGCGCAGGCCGGGACCCACGAAAACAATCGTCTCATAAGCCACCCCAATAAAAACCGAAGCCCCCAAGGGGGAAACCGTCACAGCGAGGAGAGTCCAAGCAAAACCGAAGCCAAAAGCAAAAAACCGACGAAGCAATCGGGTCCCCGAAGCCGTCCCCCCCCGGACGGGTCATTGCGAGCAAAGCGCGGCAATCTCGAGCGAACCACCCACTAAACAACGCAGCCCCCTCACCCCAACACCGTCATTGCGAGGAGAACCCATAAAAAATCGAAGCCCAAAACATCCAATCGACGAAGCAATCGGGTCCCCGAAGCCACCCCAAGCACACCCAGAAAAACCGAAGCCCAAAACATCCCCCCGACGAAGCAATCGGGTCCCCGAAGCCGTCCCCCCCAGGATGGGTCATTGCGAGCGCAGCGCGGCAATCTCGAGCGAACCACCGCCTAACAACGCAGCCCCCATCCCCGACAACCCGATAACCCGATAATCCGATAACCCGATAATCCGAATCTCCCAACCATCAACCGCGAAGCGCCGCCCCTCGCCCCCCACCTCCCCCCTTCTCCATCTCCTACCGCATTGTATACATCATACCTTTCCCCAAAACACCCACCACCTCCCCACCGAACAACTCTCAACGCCACGTCATCCACATCCACGTATCACCTCTCCCCCCTCATCCCGCAATACCCCCCCCAAAACTCCCACACCCCACCGCATTGCATACATAATACGTATCCCCAAAACACCCACCACCTCCCCACCGAACAACTCTCAACGCTCCATCACCCATACCCCCCAATCACCTCTCCCCAAACCCCGCCCCCCCCGTCATCCCCCCACTGCATTGTATACATAATATATCCCCCCACCGCCACGCCCCCCCTCTCCCAACTCCCAACCAAAAAAAGAGGGGGGCGGCACCAAAACGGCAACCAGCGCCACCCAAGCGGCAACGGGCGCCGCGCCAGCACCCTGCCAGCACCGCGCAGCGCCGCAAAAACACCCCAAAACGGCACCCCGCGCCGCCCCTCACGCGCCATAAAAATCGGGCCCTATGGCCCGATTTTTAAAACACAACCAAACACTTAGCGGTTATAGAATTCCACCACCAGGTTCGGGTTCATTTGCACAGGGTATGGCACGTCATCCAGCACGGGCAAACGAACAAAAGTTCCCTTAAATTCCGCGGGGTTAAAGGTCAAATACTCAGGTACTTGGCGCTCCAATTTCTGCACGCTGCCAAGCACTTGGGGAATGGCACGGCTCTTCTCACGAAGTTCAACAGTATCATTGGGTTGGCATACATAGCTGGCCACATTCACCACTTTGCCATTCACGGTCACATGCTTGTGGTTCACCAGCTGCCGCGCGGCAAAGATGCTCGGGGCAATATTCAGGCGGTAAACAATTGAATCCAAACGGCTTTCCAACAGGCCAATCAAGTTCTCAGAGGTGTCACCTTTGCGGCGGTCGGCTTCCACATAAACCTTGTGGAATTGGCGCTCGGTCAGGCCGCCATAATAGGCCTTCATCTTTTGTTTTTCACGGAGTTGGATACCGTAGTCGGTCAATTTTTTGCGGCGGCCACCATGCTGGCCAGGGTTGGCAGAACGCTTGGCAACAGGGGCCTTAGCATTACCCCAGAGGTTTTCACCAAAAACCCGGGTTTTCTTGCCTTTTGGGGCTGTCCGGCGGTTATGGCTGGGCATTGTATTCTTAGAAATCTTCGTCATGTCATACACTCCATTATATCAATTTATGCAACGGTTTATATGGCCACAGGAATCGAAACCAGCGTAAATCCAGCCATTCCGTGGGTTGCAAGTGCCCTGTTACGCAACTCTGCGCGCAAAGTCAAGCACCAAAGTGCCCTTATAGACAGGAAAATCAATGTAAAATGCGAGAACCTTTAAGGCCCCGTATGGCCGCAACAGCCTCATCCACAAGCTCCACGCCATCTTCGCGAGTGCGGCGCGTGGGTGCTTTAAGCTTGGGTACATGGCGGGCGTAAACCGCTTTCCAAAGTGCGCGGTGGGTAGGGCTTACATGGGGTTGGTCAAGGCCCTGCTCAGGCACCAAAACCAGCTCTAAATGTGCGGGAAGCTTAACCACATCCAATTGAATAGGTTTAATCTCCGCCACCCATACCAACACTTGCATGGGCATACGCACACCCGTGTCTTCGTCGGTCAGGCTCAAAACGGGTACGGCGGCAACCGTATCAATTTGCAAAAATTTTTCATCCAGCAGCCGGCTGAATACCGGCCCAGCCTGGGCCACCAATGTGGCGCGCAGAGCGGCTGCCATATCGGCATGCCCACCCATACCCAAGCAGCTGATAAACTTTGCCCGAACATCCACGTTACGGCCACGGTTGGCGGGTGGGCGCTGGCGCACCATCACAAGCTGGCGGCTTCCATCTTGCCACATATAAAGCGCTAAGGCGGCAGCTACACCCACGCTGTTTTGGGGGGCAACCATCATCGGTTGGTCATAAAGATAACTTAATACGCGCGAGAGCCAGCGCTGACGCACATGGGCCACACGAAAGAGCACCTGTTTTTGCCACCATACACGTACATTAAACATCCAAAAGCCCCTTGCTTATGACATCCCCATGCCTAACTTTATAAATCTTTCCAAACAAAAGAGCAAGCCATTGTAAAATGGCGGCAGCAAAGCCTTGGCAGGCCAGCACCAAGCGCGTAAGGTGCGCGCCATGTTTGCCCTTGAAACCGAATTTACCCCCACCCCCACCAGCGCCGCCGATGCCCTGCTGCACGGCATGAACACCCAACAAGCCGAGGCCATACGCCACACAGAGGGCCCCCTGCTGGTGCTGGCGGGCGCGGGCACCGGCAAAACGGCAGTGCTCACACGGCGTATCGCCTATTTGCTGATGACTCAAAGCGCCCAACCGCATGAAATTATGGCGGTTACCTTTACCAACAAGGCGGCGAAGGAAATGGCCGAGCGCACCGAGAAACTTATCGGCTTTGCCCCCAGCGGCATGTGGTTGGGCACCTTCCACAGTTTGGGGGTGCGCATGCTGCGCCAACACGCCGAGCGTGCCGGCCTCAAACCCGGTTTTGCGATTCTTGACTCCGACGACCAACAGCGCCTCATCGGCCAGCTGGTGAAGGATAGCGGGCTCGACACCACCCAATGGCCGGCGCGGCTGGTCACCAGCCTCATCAACCGCTGGAAAGACCACGGCTGGGGCCCCACCACCGTCCCCACCGACGAGCTGGGCAATCTGGGCGCCCGCGGCAGCGCACTCTACGCCGAGTATCAACGCCGCCTGCAAAGCCTGAACGCGGTCGATTTTGGCGACCTGCTGCTCCGCCCGCTTCAATTGCTTACCCAACACGCCGACCTCGCCGAGCAGTATCAAAACCGCCTCAGATACATTCTGGTCGATGAATACCAAGACACCAACACGGTGCAGTATAATTACCTGAAAATGCTCGCCGCCAAGCACAAAAACATCTGTGTGGTGGGCGATGACGACCAAAGCATCTACAGCTGGCGCGGCGCCCAGGTGGCCAACATTTTGCGCTTTGAACACGACTTCGACGGCGCCACCGTCATCCGTCTGGAACAAAACTACCGCAGCACCGGCCACATTTTGGCAGCTGCCAATGGGGTTATCGGCCACAACCGCCAGCGCCACGGCAAACAGCTGTGGACAGACGCCGGCGATGGCAGCCAGCTGGAACTCCACCCCCAGCTCGATGACCGCGAGGAAGCCCGTTTTGTGGCCGATGCCGCCGCTCTGCACGTGCGCAGCGGCGGCCGCCATGCCGATGTGGCCGTGCTGGTTCGCACCGCCGCCCAAACCCGCAGCCTGGAAGAAGCGTTTATGCGCAACGGCCTGCCCTACGTGGTGGTGGGCGGCCTGCGCTTTTACGAGCGGAAGGAAATCAAGGATGCCTTGGGCTACCTGCGCCTTATTGCCAACCCCGCCGACGATCTCGCGTTCCAACGCATCGTCAACGTGCCCAAGCGCGGCGTGGGCGAAACCAGTATGGAAAAAATCGAGGCCTTGGCCCGCCAACACGGCATAAGCCAGCTGGTGGCCACGCGGCGCCTTGTCGAATCGGGTGATTTCACGGGTAAAATCGGCAACAGTCTGCTTAATCTGCTCGGCCAATTGGAAAACTGGAGCCTCCTGGCCCAAATGCAAACGCCCGACCAACTGGCCGAGCGCATTCTGGAAGAAAGCGGCTATTTCCAAATGCTGCGCGACGACAAAGCCGCCGATGGCGACACCACCGATAGCAAAGTGCGGCTGGATAACCTGAAGGAGCTGCTACGCGCCCTCCAAGATTACCCCGACCTACCGAGTTTCCTCGAGCACGCCGCCCTGGTGGCCGATATCGACACCGCGCCCGATGCCGACACGGTGAAAATGATGACCATCCACGCCGCCAAGGGGCTCGAGTTTCCTTTGGTGTTTTTGCCCGGCTTTGAAGAAGGGCTGTTCCCCAACCAGCGCGCCTTGAATGAAGAGGGTAATAAGGGGCTGGAAGAGGAGCGCCGCTTGGCCTATGTGGCCATTACACGGGCACGGAAACGGTGTGTGCTCTCCTACGCCAACGCACGGCGCATGTGGGGCCAATTTTTGCCCGGCGCACCCAGCCGGTTCATTGCCGAAATCCCACCCGAGCACCTGAAAACGGTGAGTGGCGCCCTGCCCTACCGCAGCCCCTATGGCGGCGGCATGGGGGGCTTTGGGGCCCCACGCGCACGGGTCGGCAGCGTGGCCGATGCCCGCAGCACACGCGCCGGCTCCGATTACACCCGCCCCGCCGAGCCATTGGTGGCCTACAGCACACCGTTAAGCGAGGGCCCACGGGCCAGCCTCAGCAACGCCGCCTGGCAGGTGGGGCAAAGCGTCTTTCATCAAAAATTTGGTAATGGCCGTGTCGAAGCTGTCGAAGGCAGCGGCGAGGCCACCAAACTCACCATTACCTTTAAACACGCGGGCACCAAAAAGTTGGTGGCCGCTATGGCCAATCTGGAAGTGAAATAACATGATCACCACCACCTTTACTGCCGCCAAAACGCTGGCCGATGGCCTGTTGGCCCTTACCGAAACCCACCCCACCATCAGCCTCGATGTAGGCGAAAACACCGCCGACGACACCACCTTTCGCTACAGCCTGTTTTTGCCAGAAGATCTGAAGCCCATCGTGGTCGGCATGCTGGCCGAACACGGGGTAAACCTGCTGGGGTTTTCGGTGGTCGATGAATCGGTCGACTACGTCGCTCTCACGCGGGAAAGCTTCCCACCTCTCATCATCGGCCCCTATTTTATTGCCCGCAATGGCGAAGCGGCGCCAGCGGGCCTTATCGGCCTGCACGTCTCGCCCAACCGCGCCTTTGGCAGCGGCGAGCACGCCACCACCACCGGCTGCCTGTTGGCGTATGAGCATCTGCGGGAAGCAGGCTTCCAAACCTCCTCGGTGCTCGATTTTGGCTGCGGCTCCGGCATCTTGGCACTGGCCACCGCCAAACGCGAAAACCTTCCTGCACTGTGTATCGATAACGACCCCCCCAGCGTCGACATCTGCCACGAGAACGCGGTGGAAAATGGGGTCGAGCAGCTGCTCACCTGCCGCGTAGGCGAAACACCGCCCGCCGGGCAACAGTTTTCACTGGTGTTTGCCAACATTTTGCTGCACCCGCTGCTGGAATTGGCCGAGCCACTGGTGGCCTGCCTGCAGCCCGGCGGGGCCCTGGTGCTTTCGGGCTTCACCACCGAACAAGCGCCCGAGATCGAAACCCGTTATCAGGCGCTGGGTTTGCGCCACACCTGGCGGCACGATCACGCCGGTTGGGTGGCGCAAATCTGGCAACACGCTTAAAGAACGGTTAAGGTTGGGGCATGCCACGCCAAGCCCCTCCCCTCCCCACCGCCCTTGTGCTGTATGAAAACGGGCCCGACTGGCGCTACGCCACGGGCACGCCCATCGCCGACCCTGCCCTGTGCTACATCTCGCCCAAGGGTAAAACGCACATCGTGGTGAGCGAGCTGGAAATCGAGCTCATGCGCCACGAGGCCACGCGGGCCGACCGTATCCACAGCTTTGCCGATATCCGCAAAAAAATGAACGGCACAACGTTGTCCGTGGCCGCGATGGTCGAGGTGCTTATGGGCCTGGAAAAAACACCGCCCGCCCGCATCGTGGTGCCACGCCATTTCCCCGCGGGGCTCATGGAAAAACTGCGCGAGGCCAAATTGCCTGTGATGGTGGCCGAAACCGAACTGGTCTTTCCTGCCCGCGCGCTAAAAACGGAAGCTGAAATCAAACACCTGCGCGCCGCCCAGGCGCTGAACGAGCACGCCATGGAATGCGCCTTCGCCATTCTGCGCGCGGCCGATATCCGCCGTGATAAAACACTGGTCTGGAACGGTGCGCCGCTGACCAGCGAAATCCTGCGCGCCGAGATGAACATGTTTTTGGTGCGCCACGGCGCCACCGAATTCCACGGCGGCCCCATTATCGCCGGCGGCAGCCAGGCCACCATGCCGCACCATCGGGGCAGCGGGCCGCTTAAGGCCGGCGAACTTATCATTATCGATACCTTCCCCCGCCACCCCAATGGCTACTGGGGAGACCTCACGCGCACGGTCATCAAGGGCCAACCCAGCGCATGGCAGAAGGAAATCTATTACACGGTGCTCGAAGCCCAAAAACTTGCCCTCAGCCTCATCAAGCCGGGCGTGAATGGCGCCGATGTGCACGAGGCCGTCGCCACCTTTTTCACACGGGCGGGCTTCCCCACTGGCACGCATCAAGGGCAGCCCTATGGCTATTTCCATGGCACCGGCCACGGCGTGGGGCTAGACCTGCACGATCCCGGCCCGCGCACACTCAGCAGCGTGCCGTGCACCTTGCAAGCGGGGATGGTCACCAGCGTCGAGCCGGGGTTGTATTACCCCCAGGGCGTCCAGAAGGCGGGTTTTGGTGGCGTGCGGATAGAAGACGTGGTAACAGTCACCACATCAGGGGTCAAAAACCTCACCAAACGGGGCAAAACCCAGTGGATTCTCGACTGACCCACGGCAAATCAACGCATTAAATTTCTTGCACTCTCATGCCGAGAGTGCTATTTCTCGTTCCGTTGCAGCAACCCTTTGGGTTGGCTGCCCGAGTAGGAAACCAAGAAAGGAAACCGACCCATGGCCAATCTCGCCGACAAAATTCGCCCCCTGAACGACCGTCTCGTGGTCAAGCGCCTCGAGGCCGAAGAAAAAACCAGCAGCGGCATCATCATCCCCGATACCGCGAAGGATAAGCCCCAACAAGGCGAAGTGCTCGCCGTAGGCCCCGGTAAATGGAACGAAGATGGCGAAGAACGCGTCGCCATGGACGTCAAGGTGGGCGACAAAATCCTGTTCGGCAAATGGGGTGCCCAAGAGGTGCGTATCGATGGCCAGGAAGTGCTGGTCATGAAGGAAGACGACGTCATCGCCATTCTGAAATAACCGTTTAAATTGCCAATAAGGAGAACAGACATGCCTGCAAAAGATATTCGTTTCGGAACCGAAGCCCGGGCCAAAATGCTCAACGGCGTCAACACACTGGCCAACGCGGTGAAGGCCACACTGGGGCCCAAGGGGCGCAATGTGGTGCTCGATAAATCCTTTGGCGCCCCCCGCGTCACCAAAGATGGCGTGAGCGTCGCCAAGGAAATCACCCTGGCCGATAAGTTTGAAAACATGGGCGCCCAAATGGTGCGCGAAGTAGCGAGCAAAACGGTCGATGTGGCGGGCGATGGCACCACCACCGCCACCGTGCTGGCTCAAGCTATCGTCACAGAAGGATGCAAAGCCGTGGCCGCGGGCATGAACCCGATGGATTTGAAACGCGGGATCGATAAAGCGGTGGAAGCCGTAGTGGCCGAGCTGGAGAAGTTGAAGCACGACGTGAAAAAGGGCGATATTGCCAAAGTGGCGACGATTAGTGCCAATGGCGACGCGAGCATCGGGGAAGATATTGCCAAGGCCATGGATGTGGTAGGCCAAGAAGGCGTTATCACTGTTGAGGAAGCCAAAGGTACCGAAAGCATGCTGGAAACAGTGAAGGGCATGCAATTTGATAGAGGTTATCTGAGCCCATACTTCGTAACAAACGCCGAAAAAATGCACGCCGAAATGAAGGACGTGCTGGTGTTGGTTACCGACAAAAAAATCAGCAACCTCGAGCAGCTGTTGCCGGTGCTGGAACCCATCGCCCAAGGTGGCCGTGAGATGCTGATCATCGCTGAAGACGTGGAAGGCCAAGCCTTGGCCACGCTGGTGGTGAACAAACTGCGCGGCGGGCTGAAGGTTGCTGCCGTAAAGGCCCCGGGCTTTGGCGACCGCCGCAAGGCCATGCTGGAAGATATCGCCGCTCTCACCGGTGCCACCTTCATCTCCGAAGATGTGGGCATGACGCTGGAAAACGTGCAAATGGCGCACCTCGGTAAGGCCGGCACGGTCACCATCACCAAAGACCACACCACCATTGTCGATGGCAAGGGCGACAAGAAAGAGGTCGAAGGCCGCGTCAACCAACTGCGTAAGCAGATTGAAGAAACCACGTCCGACTACGACCGCGAGAAGCTGCAAGAGCGCCTCGCCAAGCTGGTCGGCGGCGTGGCTGTCATCAAGGTTGGTGGCGCCACCGAAGTGGAAGTGAAGGAAAAGAAAGACCGTATCGACGACGCTCTGGCCGCCACCCGTGCTGCGGTGGAAGAAGGTGTGGTCGCCGGCGGTGGTGTAGCGCTTATTCGGTGCACCAAGGCGCTGGAAGGTATCAAAACGAGCAACGCCGACCAACAAATGGGGGTGGATATTATCCGCCGCGCCCTTAGCGCACCTCTCTTTACCATTGCGCAAAATGCTGGTGAAGCGGGTGCGGTCGTGGTGAACCGTGTCATGGAGGCTAAAGGCGCCGACATGGGCTACAACGCAGCTACCGGTGAGCACGATGTGGACATGCTCAAAGCCGGTATTCTTGACCCCAAAAAGGTGGTGCGCGTGGCCCTGCAAAACGCCGCCAGCGTGGCCGGTTTAATGATAACCACCGAGGTCATGATCACCGACCTGCCCGAGGCAAAATCCTCAGCGCCCGCCGCGGGTGGTATGGGCGGGATGGGCGGCATGGATTTCTAAATTCAGCCTCTCCCAAAACGGGCGCCTCGGCGCCCGTTTTCATGTTGACAGCCCCCCCTCTTAGCCCAACCATAGAGGGGCTCTCATAACCCGAGGGGAACCACATGACCATTTCTATCGACATCCCGCATGCCGAACCCGCGGCCGTCAAAGATGTTCTCGATTGGATCGAACTCCAATCCAGAAACCTCCGCACACTGCTTGGCCGCATGAAAATGCTCAGCAAAATGGATACGGCCACCGATGTTGTCATCACGCAAGAAGGCCGCTGGGTAGAGTATATAACACTCAGCGTGGTCACCATCAGCCCGCGTTTTATCTTGCTGCAAGATCAATTCCAGCGCGAGAGCATGGAGCTCTCCATCATCGCCAAGTTTGGTGTGCGTGCACCAAGCCCGCAGTTCATGGCGTTGCCCTCAGAAGGCGTGCTGGCTTTGCCGGTAGGGCAGCTGAACCGTGTCCATACCGATGTCTATTTGAAGCAGCTTCACTAACCAAACCGAAACTTGGCACCCCCTTGGCAACAAGGGGGCGTCAGCTTTTAGCCCTGCACAATCTCAATCTCATTCACACCGCGCCCCAGCATCTCCACCAAATGGCCCTTGCGGAACGCCACACACCCGGATGTGTGCAAGGCATGGTCATCCCAGACATGCACAAAAATGGCGCTGCCGCGTCCAGGTGTTGCGGGGCTGTTGTGGTCCAGCACCAACAGATAATCATACGAGGCATCCTCGCGCCACAAACGCTCATGGCTGGCGGGGAACCCCACCGGCACAAACTGGTTATAGAGGGGGTTATGGGCGGCGTCGCACCAGCCCATGTTGGGGGCCATGGGTATCCAAACCAGGTGCCGCCCGGGCACGGTAGTGTCGGTGGGGTTGGCCAGTGGGTCTGGCACGCGGTCGGCCCGATATATCCCATACATCATGCGGTAAACCCCGGTGGGCGTGCAGCCATCGCTCTCGCGCTTTTTGTCGGCCGGCGTCACACCGTTGCGCCCCACCAGAACCCGCACCCGCCACGGGCCCAGTTCCGCTAACGCATCAGGCAACCCCGGCTTGCCGATAACCCGAACACGCGCCACGCCCCTGCTCTCTCCTACGAACGCGAGACTTTGAGCAGCACCAGGAATTCTGTATCCTGCCCGCGGTTCTTGGCACGTTGGAAGATTTCGCCAAGTCCGGGTATCTGGCGCAACGCTGGTTCATATTCGTTGTTCACGGTGGTGTTGTTTTCAATCAACCCGCCAATGGCATAGATACGGCCATATTCCAGCACCATATCCTGGTCGATAAGGTTGTTCGCCAGCTCCGGCACACTGTTCACCACCGGGGTCGAGTTTCCAATCGCGGTGCGGATAGATGTTTCCCCGGCCTTAGTGGCAAGGCTGAGGCGGAAGCGTAGCTGCACGTTGTTTTTGCCAATGAAGGGCAGCACCGACATCACCGTTCCGCTGTTCTTGAACTTGGCACGGTCTTGGCGGCTACCAATCACCACATCACCGGTGCTGGTCGTGTTTTGGTTTACTTCCGTTTCGGCGTAGCCCAGCTGGCGGGTAACGGCCACGCGGGAAATCTGGTTGTTACGCGCCACCAAGTTGGGGCTCGAGATGGTGTAAACGTCACCGATGGAAGACAGCGACTGCATCACCAACGCCATGTCACCCGCCTTGCTGGCCAGGGTGAAGAAGCCGCCCTGCACGGTGCTGTTGGCGGCGCTCATCAGGCCGGTGCGGGCGTCGGCAAAGAAGCCCAGGCGGTTGAGGGCACTGCCGGTCAATTCACGGCCATTCACTTGAATGTCGGCACCGCGCGTGGTGGTTTTGTCCTTAATAAGGGCCACAATACGGGCTTCCACCACCACTTGGCGGTGCACACTGGCCTGCACTTGTTCTAAGTATTCTTCAATTTGGCGGTGGCCTTCCGGGCTGGCACGCACCGTAATCAAGCCCGCGCTTTCGGTAATACGGAACCAGGGGTTGGCATTATCATCGGGCGCTGTGTGGTCGGTGCTTTCAGGGGTTGTCACATCGGCAACGGCACCGGCAACCACGGTGGCACTTTGGGCAACCAGAGGGAAGAGCCCGGTGTCAGTGGTGGCTTTGCCATCTTCACCCAATTGCTCGGGCGGGGGCAGCAAGCCGGTGGCGGCAAGGTTGGTGGCCGAGATAGTATTGCCAGTCAAAAGCTCGCCATTGGCGGCCACACCGGTGGCGCGCAACGTGCGGTCCGAGACATTACTGTCGCCCACTTTAATCAGCTCGCCCATGGTGTCGCGCACTTGGTTCCAGAGGGTATCCGAGTAATCCGTGTCCAGCTCGGCGCCACTGCCTTGGGTGCTGGTGCCGGCCGCCAGTTCGGGGTTGAGCTCGGCTTTAGAAATCAAGCTGCCCTTGCGGTTGCTCTGGCTGACTTCCAAAATATAGTTCCGCACGGGGTAGCGGGTGATATACCAAATCCCGTTCACATAGTTATAGTGGTAGCCGGCTTTGCCCAGCACCAGGTCCAGCATTTCCTGGAAGTTGGCGCCGCTGTGCACCACGGTCACACTTTTGCTGCGCAAGCCTTGGGGCAGAACGACACTTTCCCCGGCGGCATTGGCCAGTTCCAGCACCACACTTTCCAGGTCGCGTCCTATGTAGGCCACATCAAAGGGCGGCAGGTCGGGCTTTTTCAGGTGGATGACATCTTTTACCCGCACACTGCTTCCCATCTGCACGCGCTGCATGTGGAAGATTCCCTCTTTCAGGGCTGAAGGGGGCTTGATAATCGTGCGCGCATCCTGCAATTCCCGCTCGGTGGGCGGCTGCACTTCATCGTTGTAAATCGCCGAGCACGCCGCAAGAGTCGCACCAACCATAAGGGCCATAATGGCTCGTCCAGCCATGGGGTAAACAAAGCCAATCACACGCATGGGCACAGCCTTCCTAATAATATGTATCCGAGACCAAAATAACCCGCGCGCTCGAAAATACGGTAAAATGCAGCTGGATACCGGTCATATTCTTCACACGCTCGGCCAACATGGCAAAAAACTCACCAAAGGGGGCTTCGGCGGTCAGGTTCACGCGCTCGTCCATCAGGTCGGTGTTGTCGGGCGAAAGGCGCCATTTCACCTGCCATGGCCCCGTGAACTGCGCCGCCTGGCGAACGACATCCGTCACCACATCTTTTAGTTTTGCATCATTAACGTCCAGCACCAAGCGCACATCATCAAGGGCCACATTTTCAGGCGTGCCGCCGGCAATAAGCCCCTCGGTGGGGGAAATACTCTGGTGCACATCACGCGGGAGGCTTTGCGGTTCTCCCGGCGCCATGCTCACATAGCGGTCACGAGCTTGGCGGAACGCCGCCTCGGCTTCGGCCGCTGTAGGCGCGGCGGCAACCTGTGCCAAGGCCATTGCGGGCGCAAGCGCAGCCAGAACCAAAGTCAAAAGAGAACCATACATGGGCGGTATGCTAACCGAAAGCGGCACTCAGCGGCAGCACAGATGGGCAAAATCCCACAACTGCCCTCGTGCGCCGTGGCCATTGCGCAACAAGGGGCAGGCTGGTATGCCCCTTCCTCTTTTCAAAGGGCGCGGTCAGGTTAAGATACAGGCGCATGAATAGCCTTATATCTCTTATGTTGGGCCTTGGCCTGCCCGCAGCGCTCACCGCTATGTATACCACCACGCTCAATTTTGCGCCATTGTGGGTGTGGATGTTTGGCATTAACGCCATGCTGTTTGGGCTGATGGGCAAAGATAAATTCGCCGCCAGCCGCAAGGGCGCGGCCCGCACGCCAGAAATCACGCTTTACACGCTCACGTTGCTGGGCGGCACACCGGCGCTGTTTCTGGGCCGATATCTGTTTCGGCACAAAACCAAGAAGGAAACGTTCAACAACGGCCTCTATGCCGTTTTGGTCGCCCAAGCTATAGGCATTTGGTATTTCTGGTCCACGCTGAAATCGTGGATGTAACGCTGGCTTCAGCGCCACAAATCGGCTAAATTGGCGCTCATGGAAAACTGCGCAATTGTCATCTTGGCCGCGGGCAAAGGCACGCGGATGAAATCCGAACTGCCAAAAGTTCTTCACGGGTTTGCCAATCGCCCGATGCTGGGCCATCTGCTGGCGGCCACGCGCGCGCTTAGGCCCGCCCGCACGGTGGTCATCACCGGGTTTGGGGCCGAGGCCACCGAGGCCTACTGCAACGCGCATATTCCGGGGTGCGAGTTTGTCCGCCAGACCGAGCAACGCGGCACCGGCCACGCCGTGCAGATGTGCCAACCCCTGCTGGGCAACCATCAGGGCCCCATCATCATGCTGTATGGCGATGTCATGCTCACCACGCGCGAGGATGTGTTGCCCACTCTGCTGGCGCGCCAGGCGGAAAATCCTTTAGGGCTCAATCTGCTGGCCGCCAAGGTCGAAAATCCCCAGGGCTTGGGCCGCCTGATGCACCAGGACGGGCGCCTCATCAACGTCGAGGAAAAAGATTGCACGTCTGCCCAACGCACCATCACCACGGCCAACCCGGGCATCTATTGCATTCATGGCCCGGCCCTGTGGCCCCTGCTCGCCAAACTCACCCCCAACAACGCCCAACACGAGCTGTATCTCACCGATGTTATCGCCCACGCTGCAGAAGCCGGGCTCACCGTCACCATGTCCGAAGTCAAGGCCGAGCGGCCCGAAATGGGCATCAACAGCCGGGCGGAATTGGCGGCCTATGACGCGCTGTATCAAAACCGCAAACGCATGGCCGCCATGGCCGCCGGCGCCACGCTTGTCCAA
>CANHVX010000012.1 GCA_947464215.1 Pseudomonadaceae bacterium
ACCGCACCCGCGTGATGACCATCGACCTCACCGGTTACAACCTGCGTGAGCTGCCCACGCCAACCAATGCCAGCGACCCGGCCTGGAGCCCGCTGATTAAATAATACGTTAGCCCCTCTCTCCACGTAGCCTGTGGGGAGAGGGGCTTGCTTGTATACATTGGTTGTTGAATCGGTTGGCTTTTTCCTGTTGAAGATTTTGATATTTTTGGCTACAAACGCCGTGAGCTGGGGCAACTCATCTTATCTTTCTTTTCCGTTTTTGCCCCCCACAGGAGGACACGATGCAACGTATCATGCGTGCCGTAAGTGCCTGGGTGATGCTGCTGATGCTGGCGTTTATTCCGCCGGCTTCCGCCTATTTTGAAAAGGCCATTGAAGGCCGCGATGCGACCTATGTTCTTGAAAACGACGACAGCGTGTCCATCATGTTTGATGGCTATGGCTGGGTGCGCTTCTATGACGCCAATTATCGTGGGCGTTATGAGATGTGCAATCTCAACCAGATGATACGCAACCTGCGTGATGAAGCCAGTAACTACATCAACCCGATTCGGAACGTGCGTCCGTTGGATAAGATCTCTTACATCAGCAGTCTCAACGGTATCAAAGACACGCTCTACCGCGAAAAGACGGACTACATCTGGGCCGTGTTCTATGACTGCTACACGGGCACTGAGATGACCCCGTCTTCTGACGGGTTGCCGTATTGGCACGGCATCTTGTGCATCGACAACGAAGGCAGCCAGGAAAATGGCAACCTCCGCTTCGAAGCCTGCGGCTACGTTACCGAAGAACGTGCTTACCGGTTCCGGAATTAGTCCAGATTGCACAGGGATGTGGCACGCTGACTGATACTCTTGGTGCGCCTGTTGCGCCCACCCCGAGCCCTGCCATTGATATGGCAGGGCTTTTGTATTTTCCTTACTGAAAAAAGGGAGAAAAGCCCCCAGTTTTATTGGCGTTGATGCGCATGCCGGGTTCGGCTACACCACTGAGGCAACCTAACTCTGACCGTTTTTCACCCCCGGGGGATAACCATGTGTGAACTGAACCGTTCGGTACGCCGAACCGTGGCGCATATCTTGGATATGCACCAGCACCTGCTGACGGTGGATGAGCTGAAAGCTGTTCTGCCACCGCGGCATGCGGCTACCTTGACCCACTGCGACACCGCGTGCCGCAAACCGGACCTGCTGCTGCTGCTGGAGCGTGCCGTGGTAACCAACCGCGTGCGCCTTGTGATGCATTCGGACCGGCCCGAGCCGACCATAGCCCGTGCCCTGGTGCTGGAAGAAGACTACCACGCGCTCTCGGCCGCCGAAGTGGCCGCGTTGACCGACCACGAACTGGCCCAGGCCACCCGCGCCTTGGCCGCGGCTCTCTCCTGACTGACGACCCCACACCCCTTTGTGCATTTGCGCAAAGGGGTGTGACGCGTATCACATGCGGCTGGGGAGGCTTCTGATACTGATGACGTGGGTTATACGCCCGTGACACTAAAACCTGAGGAGGTTTTATGCCGTTTGACCACGATAATGAGGTCTCGTTAAGCCTCAATTCGCTTGAAAACCTTCAACCTTACTGCGCTGACCATGAACAGCGTGCCGAACGCCTGCTTTATGACGGACTTGCCACCCGCATGGGCGACGCCTTCTCCCGCGCGGTGTTCTGGGCGGAAACCGTGTGCAACCGCCCCACCCAACACATTGTGGACGATGACCTGATGCCGTGGGCCAAAAACAAGTTCTTCCCGGATTCTGTTTTTGCCGACAGCCGCTACCCAGAGCCATGTGAACACCTGGATGGCCACACGGCCGCTATGGAACGCATGCTGGGCGGTTTGCGCAAGCTGGGCATGTTCTCGCTGGCGCGGAACGTGTTTGCCGAACGCCATAAGCTCCGCTTCTACTGGTTGTATGACAGCGTGTTTCTGCTGGTGCCCCAAGGCGTAAGTTTGCCGCTTAAGCTTGCCTTCCAATACCATGCTTACCACCTGGAATGGGGGTTTTCCGGTATACGGCCCCCGTGCATGCCCTCGGTTGCCGATGCACGTGCGTTGGTGCGTGACCGGTTGCTGTTGAAATATCGGCACGGGTTGCGTTTTGTGCATGGGTTGACTCTCCAATTCCGGAACGAACCGGACGCCCTGTTTCCGCTGCCCTATGACCACCCTCTGTTTGAGGCAACGGTTGCGTTTTTGGGCTCGGTCACCGGACGGGAGGTTCTGCGCGAACAGCTTGGCCTTGTCCCCGCGTTCTATGACGGCTGTATGTTGGCCGCCCCAGAAACATGCCTGAGCAGCGTGAGCCAATTGCACATGCTGGCGGGTGAACCGGCTGCAATTTCCCCCATAGTTCAGGTGGGTTAACGGATGAATAAGGGGCGGTGGCTTGCCACTGCCCCTGACTTATGCCATAGACATGCCCATGCTACAGACCCAGACCTTGCGCCGCACCACCAGCCTTTTGACCGCGCTGAGCGTATTGCCCCACCTGTTTTGCTGCGGCATTCCGGCCGTGACCGCGCTGATTTCTCTGGGCACCACCGTGGGCCTTGCCGCGAGCCTTGCCGGCAACCCGTTTTACCAGTTTGTGGACACCTATCATGCGGAATTGATTACCATTGCGGTGGCCTCGGTGGCGTTTAGCGGCTTGATGAATTTTATTGCGTGGCGCATAGATTGCCGCACCGCCGCCCACAGCGCCTGCCACCATGGCGATTGCACGCCCAAGAAAAACAACAGCTTGAAGCTGTTCGGCCTTTCCTGCGCCTTGCTGGCCGTGGACTTGGCGTGGTTTGCTGCGGAAGAAAACGTGCTGGGCCTTCACCACCACGGCCATGAGGCTGAACACAGCGCGGCGCCGGTGACCGATTTTGGCCTGCAAGATGGGCACCAAGCTGCCCCATTGCCCGCAAAAAGCCATTCTCACGCCCACTAAACGGCGCTAGCATGGGCCCCTGAAAAGGAGAGCCCAACCCATGTATGAGAAAATTACCGTGCCGGCCGGCGAAAAAATCACCATCACCAACGGGGCGTTGAACGTTCCGCACAACCCCATTGTTGCCTTTATTGAAGGCGATGGCACCGGGCCGGACATCTGGAAAGCCAGCAAAGCTGTGCTAGACGCAGCCGTGGCCAAAGCCTATAGCGGTGCGCGTGCGATTTCGTGGATGGAAGTTTATGCCGGCGAAAAAGCCAACGCCGTTTACAACAAAGACGTGTGGCTGCCCGAAGAAACGTTGACCGCCTGCCGCGATGTGCTGGTAAGCATAAAAGGCCCTTTAACCACGCCTGTGGGGGGCGGCTTCCGCAGCCTGAATGTGGCGTTGCGCCAAGAGCTTGACCTTTACACCTGCTTGCGCCCCGTGCGCTACTTTACCGGCGTGCCAAGCCCCGTAAAGCACCCCGAGCATGTGGATATGGTGGTCTTCCGTGAGAACAGCGAGGATATTTACGCAGGCATTGAATATGCCGCCGAAAGTGAACAGGCCAAAAAGCTCATCAGCTTCTTGCAGGATGAGTTCAAGGTGACAAAAATCCGCTTCCCGGCCACCAGTGGGATTGGCATCAAGCCGGTTTCGAAGGAGGGCACCGAGCGTTTGGTGCGCCGGGCGATTTTATATGCCCTTGAGCACAACCTGCCCAGCGTGACCTTGGTGCACAAAGGCAACATTATGAAATACACCGAAGGTGCCTTTATGGCCTGGGGCTATGAGCTGGCCAAGCGCGAGTTTGGCGACCGCACCATAAGCTGGAGCGACTGGGCCAAACAAGAGCCCAACGCAGCCAAGGGCGCCATGCCCACCGGCAAAGTGTTGATAAAAGACAGCATCGCCGATGCCTTTTTGCAGCAGATTCTGACCCGCCCCAAAGACTACAGCGTGGTGGCGTGCTGCAACCTGAACGGGGATTATATCTCGGATGCGTTGGCGGCCCAAGTGGGCGGGATTGGCATTGCGCCGGGTGCGAACATCAACTACGAAACCGGCCACGCCGTGTTTGAAGCCACCCACGGCACCGCCCCCAAATATGCCAACCTGGACAAAGTGAACCCGTGCTCGGTGATTCTTTCCGGTGAAATGATGTTCCGCTACATGGGCTGGCATGAGGCGGCAGACCTCATCATTTCTGGCGTGGAAGGGGCAATTGCCAGCAAACGCGTGACCTATGACTTTGCGCGCATGATGGAGGGTTCGACCGAGGTGAGTTGCAGTATGTTTGGCCAGAATATTATTGACCATATGGTTTAAGCTATTTGCCTCATTGTTTAGGCCGTGCTGCACATGCACCCAGCCTGCGCTTCCGCTCCTCACATACCCCCATTGTATGCTGCGGTGCGGTTCTCGTCTGGTCGCATGTTCGCCGTCGGCCTCAACAATGATTCAAACAGCTTTCGTGTGATTGCAAAGGCCGCCGTTTCTCGGGTGAGGAGAAACGGCGGCCTTTTTCGTTAGAAGGTGGTGGCCATATAGTGCAGGCGGAGGAATTTGTTTTCCTGTTCGGTATGAACCGGTTGCAGGCCCAGGCTTTGGTAGAGCGCGAGGGCTTGCTGCTGGGTTTCATACACCACAAGAAACATCCCCTTGGCCTGGCGGAGGGCGAGCTCGGCGAGGCAGGCGGTGATGAGCCGGCGGCCGTGGCCCTGGCCTTGGTGGGCCGGGTGGACCATCAGCCGGTGCAGCTTCCACCCCGCCGCTTGCGGCACCTGAGGTGTTGGGCGTTTGGAACCCAACATGAGATAGGCAAAGCCAACCGGCGTTGCGTTGTCTTCGGCTACCCAAAGGATGCGCGATTCGGGGAAGAAGTCGGCTTCGGCCTGCCACTCGTTAACCTCTTGCGCGGCATTGAGATGGCGCTGCGCTGACGCCTGAGATACAAAACCCAGTGACGCGGGGCTTTCGGTGGCGCAAGCGGTGAGGATATGGGCGAGGGCAGGGCTATCGGCCTCGGCGGCCGGACGTATGCGAGAACGCATGTGTTTGCCTTGTAAACGAAAACGCCCTTGCGGGCTGATAAACGCATGATACGCGCTTACCGTTTAGCAAAGGACGGCGGAGGCCTCAAGCCAAAAGATTGGCCAGCTGGCACAGTTGGGCAGTGCCCAGCGTTTCGGCCCGCGCGGTGGGCGCGATGGCGGCCGACTGGATTTGGGTTTCGGTTAGGAGGCCCTTGAGGGCGCTGCGGAGCATCTTGCGGCGCTGGCCGAACCCGGCGCGCAGGAGGGAATCGAGTTTGGGCATCGGCACGGCAAAACGCGGCGCGGGGAGGGGAATGAGCTCGACCACCGCGCTTTCGACCTTGGGCGGCGGGCTGAAGGCCCCTTTGCCCACCGTGAACAGCTGGCGGCGGTTGGCCAGGAGGTCGGCCAGGACGCCCAGGCGGCCCCAGTGCTCGGTGTTGGGGGCGGCGGTGAGGCGTTGCACCACTTCCTTCTGGAGCAAAAACACCAGGCGGGCCGGTGGTTTGGGCAAGGTGAGCAGGCGCGCGGTGATTTCGGTGCCCACGTTATAGGGCAAATTGCCCACCACCGCCTGCGCCCCGGAGGTGGCCAACAGCTGCGGCCACTCGGCTTGGAGGGCATCGGCCCGGATGACCGTGAGCTGGCCGGTGCCACATTCGGCCCAGCCTTCGAGCAGGGTGGCGCAGCGGTCGTCGACCTCGACCACCGTAACGGTGGCGCCCATGCCCAGCAGGGCCTTGGTGAGTGCGCCCGTGCCGGGGCCGATTTCCACCACCGACGTGGTGCCTGTGGGCAGGCACGCTTGCGCGATGCGGGTTATCACCTGGGCATCGTGCAGCCAGTGCTGGCCCAGGCTTTTGTTGGTTTTAAGCGACATTACAGGCGGATATCGATAAAGGCACGCTGGCGCAGTTCGCGCACAAAACGGCGGCTTTCGAGCTCGAGACGGCTGTTCATCAGGTTCTGGCCGACGCGTTGGCGCAGCATTTGCACCTCTTCCGGCACCACCTGCTTGCTGGCCGCCACAAATAACCGCGACAGCTGGCCGTTCATGCGGACCTCGGGGCTCCAGCGGCCAATTTTGGTTTGGCGCACGGCTGTGAGCACCTCGGGTTGCAGGGCCTCGGCCGGCACCCAGCCCAACGCGGCACTGCGCGGAAACGCCGCCAGGACCGTGGTGCGGCTGACCAAGGCGGCCTTGACCTGCTCTTCGGTGGTGAGCTGCTTGGTTTGCGCGGCCATGGTTTGTTGCAGGGCGTTCAGCGCCTGCGTGGCCGAGGGCACGGACGCAGCAAGGAGGTAGAGGTTGTAATCGGTTCGGGGCTGCGTGGACACCGCTTGCGTGTTGGTGCGCACCGCATTCACCCGCACCAAGGCCCACCCCGCATTGCTAGGAATAGGCTGGCTGATATCGCCCTCGGCCATGGTGCCAACCGTGGATTCCAGCGCCGGCGGCAGCTCTCCACGGCCAACCCAGCCCAACAGGCCACCGGCGGCCGCCGAGCTATCGGCGCTTTGCATTTTGGCGGCGGCGGCAAACGCTTCAGCGGGCGTGGTGCTGGATAAAATCTCGGCCCGCAGAGCCTCTAGACGGGCCCGCGGCGCCGAGGCGGAAACGTTGGCCTCTTCCGGCAGCATGATAATGCTGATTTCGCGTTCTTCGCGCTGGCGCGATTTGCTCATATCCTCAATCAGCCGGTCGATTTCCATCGTGCCCAGCTGCACGTTGGGGCGCACCGCCTGCGCCTGCACCTGCTGCCAGACCAATTCGGCGCGCAGTTTATCTTCGGCCGTGCTGCCCAGCCCCCGGTTGAGCGATTCCCACGTGGCCTGGCCCATCGCCTTCTGGGCTGCCGCCTTGGCCTCGGACAGCTCGGCACGGGTAACCAATAGGCCGCTGCGGGCGGCGTATTGGCGTTGCAGCTCTTCATCGACCAGAGTGGCCAGCGTACGGCGTTTCAGGCTCTGCTGTTGTGCGCCCTCGAGCGCGGGAAGGCCCATCTGGCGCCGCGTGAGCTCGGTGCGGGCATTCAATTGGCTTTCGGTGATGACCTGTTCGTTCACCACGGCGACGATTCTATCGGCCACCGAGGCTGCCGGTTGCGCGTGCAGGCCGCCCCCTATACCGCCCACCATACCGCAAGCAACCAGTGCCGCGACCACCAAAACGTTCAGACGTTGCATGATGTATATGCCCCCCTTTGTGACGGATGTTACCCTATTCGCGGCCTAATGTCAGGAGCTGAAGGTTGACCAGATAATCGGTGCCCGGCTCGACGCTGGCGTTGCGGAAGCCTTTGCGGCGCGCCACGACTTCGATAGCGTAGCAATCGCGCGTCCAGGTGAGCCCGGCTTCGCCCTGCAACAGGCGGCTCTCGGCCAGATTGTGCTGGGTGCGGGCGTGAAAGGACCAATCGGTGGCAAAGGGCAGTTCGAGGTTGGTGGTGGCGTCTTCGGTGGTGTTATCGAGAAAGCTGTAGGTAAGGCTCAGGTTGGTGGCATCGGTGCGGCCGACGCGCACGCCGGCATCGACCCGGCGGGCCACGAAAGTGGCGTTATCGAGCCGGAAACGGCTGCTGGCCTGGAGCCAATCGACCGGGCCGGCTTCCAGCGTGCCGACCCAATCGGACACATTGGTGCCGGCGCCGCCGCTTTCGGGCAGGCTGTTATCATCAAACCGGCGGAGGCTTTGGCCAAAAAATACGCGGTAATCGGTGCGGTCGGCGCTGCCCCAGCGGTTATCGAGCCCGTAAACCAGGCGCGGGCCGGTTTCGATACGGTCATAGCCGGCAAATCGGCTGGGCTCGAACAGGTTGGAGACGTCGAGCTCATACGCCACGCTGTCTTCATTCGGCACGCGGTTGTTCAGGTTACCGCCCCGTGGGCTGACCGCCACCATCACCTGCGGCGCGATGGTGTGCGTGCCGCCAGGGCTTAGATAGGGCTTCTCCCACGCCACCGTGGTTTCGGGCAGCACGCGGCCGACCGCGCCGTTTTTGCCGCGGCCGGAAATGTTATACACATCGACCCGGCCGGTGGCGCCGAGGGTGAGCTTGCTGCCATCGGCCAGCACGGTGGGCAGGGTGTAGGCGGCGGAGGTTATCATCCGCCGTGTGTCGGTGCCCAGGCTGCGCTTGAGGCCCAGGACATCGCCCGTGAGTTCGACCTGCGCGCCGTGGCTGAGTGCCCACCAGCGTTCCAGCTGGATGTGCGGCAGGACCTGTGCGGTGCGGGCGGGGTCTCGCGTGGTGTTGAGGTCGTAAAAGCGGGTGATATTGGCGCCGACGTAGGATTGTGGGCCGCCTTCTTCGGCATAGAGCGTGCTGGCCAGGTAGGGGTCGTTCCGGTTAAAATATTGGTTCAGATATGTATCATCGCTGGCGGTGTTGATGTTGGCGCCCACCCGACGTGTGGGGGTGAAGCTATATTCGCCCTTGGCCTCGAGGTGGTTGCGCAAGCGGCCTTCGGCCTGGGTGTAGCCAATATCGTTCAGGAAACTGGCTTTGACTTCGGTTTCGGTATTCAGCGTTTGCTGGCGGCGCTCGGCCATAAGTTGTGCCCCGCGTTGGCTCATCAGCCGGGTGCGGATGGTGTAGTCGGCATTCTCGGCGGGGTTCCAGACGTAGCCGGCCAGCGTGATTTGGTCGCCCAGCGTGGTGGAACGGCCGAAATTGGGCGGTAGCATGCCGCTTTTGGCCTCCTTCGTGCCCAAGGGGTGGCGAAACCACGGCAGATACATCACCGGCACGCCGTAGACATCCATCTGGGCGCCGCGGTAGGTCATCTGGCCTGACTCTTGGTTGTAGGAGGCTTCGTCGGCGAATAATTCCCACGCCTTACGGCCGCTGCTACAGCTTTTGCACGGCGAATAGGCCACGTTGCGCAGGGTGATGGTGCTGCCCGATATGCTGCCCGTGGTGGCGCTGGCAATGTTGCCCAGCCCCGGCACCACCATGCTCATTTTTTCCAGCACCCCGGCGCGTAAATCTCCGGTTAATTCCAGCCGTTGCAGGTGAAGTTCGGTTTTGTTGGTATCGGTAAAAATGACGTTATCTTCGGCGATGACTCTGTCGGCCTCGATAGCATAGGACACCTTGCCCGCCTGCACCACACCCTGCGACCCCGACACCACCACCGGGCTGCCCACCTTGCCCGTAGCCACGACGCGGCTGCTGCTGGCATCGTAGGTGATATGGGTGGCCTGGAGATCAAATGGCATTGTTTGGGCCGTAACCGTGCCCACAACCCCAACGCAGACAGCCATACACATGGCGATAAGGGGGAGACGCAGGATATGCACCATTGTGATTTCAAACTTGCTGGACATGCTGCCGCAGGGGGGGGGAGGGAGTCAACCCGCTGTGCCCATTTCGTGCACGCAGATGTGATGCCGATGTGAACCGGTGGCTTATTCTTCCCGCAAATAGACCATCATGGCCACCGCCACCAATGCGCCGACTGCGATGGGCACCAGGGCGGCCATGACGGCATCGAGCCGGCCCGCGACCGCATAGGCGCTGGCCACGTTCTTCAGCACGTAAAACCCAAAACCCATGGCGATGCCCACCGCGATACTGCTGATGACCCCGCGATTGCGCGAAAACCTGAGGCCGAAGGGGATGGCAAGAAGCATCATGGTGACACCCAACAACGGCAGCGCCAGCACATTGGCCAATGCCACCATATGCACCCCCAAAGGCAGGCCGCTTTTGCCGAGCACGACCAAATAGTTCCAGAGCTCCCACGCGTTAAGAGTGGCTGGCGGGTTGAGGCTGCTGGCCAATTCGGCCGCGGTAAGGCGGGTGGGCAGGTTGAGGCTTGGCTCGGTTTGTGCAGGCTGGTTGGGCCGCAGATAGGTGACGTTGCGCAAATTCCACGCGTTGCCGCTTGGCGTGCTGACGAGCGTGGCCGAAGTGGCGTCGAAGCGGGCTTCAAGCGTGTTGGACGCAGTGAAGATAAACACCGTGGCCGGGCCCATCTGGCTGCCGCTGGCTTGCAAATTCTGGCCGTAAATGAACACCTTGCGCTGCTGGTTTTCCTGCTTGAGCCAAATGTTGCCGCCGCCGGTGACGGTGCTGCGCACGGACTCGGGCGTGAGGGAATTATGCACGCTTTCGTAGCGTTTCAGCAGTGTGGCCGCCACGGGATTGCCGATGCCCAGCGCGCATAGGCAGACAATAAAACACATGATGACCGGTGCCGCCAAAAACCGCCGCGCGGGCAAGCCGCTGGCCCGCAGCGCCACGAGCTCGTGCCGTTTGTTCAGGCCATTCAGCCACACCAAGCTGGCCACCAAAATGCCAAACGGCAGCAGCTGCAGCAGCAGGTCGGGGACCTTCAGCAATGCCAACACCGCGACAGTGGCGGCATTGACCCCCTGGGACCCCAGCTGGCGGAGCAGTTCGGACACCGTGGCCATATAGATAAACGACCCCAAGCCCAGCATGGTGAGGCCGAGATTCGCCAGCCACAGGCGGCTGAGATACCAGCCCAGCTTGGGCGCATAGCCCCGGCGGCGGCTGCGTTTGGTGCGTGGAGAGGTTTCCATGATGCTAGCCCCGCTTGGCCATAACCCATAGTGAGGCGCCAATGGTGGCCGCCGGCAACGCCCACATGGCTGCCAGTGCCCACACCGCACCCCCTTGCGCCGGCCCCAGCACCCCAAACAACGCGACCATATACACCACCCCACACACCCCGGCGCCTACCACCCCCCGCACGCTGCTGGTGCGGTGGTGCGGCACGTGCATAAGCCAGGCACACGCCAGCCAGGTGAGCGCCAACGGCGCCCATGGCCAACTGAGGCGTTTGTGCCATTCGGCCCGGTATTCGGCCGCCTGCGCGGGTGGGCTGGTGTGCATCCGGGCGGCCAGCTCGGGCATGCTCCATTCTTCGATTTCTGGCGGGCGCTTGCCGGTTTGGGCGGGCGTGAGTTGGCTTGAAATGTCGAGGTTGTAACTGCCGAACTCGAGCACATTGACGTTGCCTTGGGCGACCTCTTGGCGCATGCCATCTTCCAGCACCAGGCGCGGTTGGCCCTGGGCATCGACCTGCACGGCGCCGCGTTTGGCATACCAGGTGACCGGCGCCTTCGCGTTGCGGGTATCGTGCACCAACAATTGCTCGAACGCGGTGGGGCCGACGCGCTGCTTGAGGTATATCATTAGATTATTGCCAAGCTGGTTGAACGTGCCTTCCTCCAGCAGCAACTGGCCCTGCTGGGTGCGGAGCTCGGTTTGCAGATTTTTGAAGGCGGTGGTGCTTTTGGGCAGCGCCACCAGATAAATAGCCCCCATGCCGAGGCTGGCCAGCGCACCCCATGCCGCGATAGGGGCCACCACCCGCCAGGGGCTTATCCCGGCGGCCAAGACGGCGGTGAGCTCGTTGTCATCTTGCCAGCGGCGGCAGGCCATAATGGCCCCCACCAAGGTTGCCAGTGGCACGATGATGGTGAGGAGCATCGGCACCATAAGCACAGTAAGATTGAGAAAGGTAAGCAGGCCGAGGCCTTTGTTAATAAGAAAATCGAGGAAGCGGAGGCTTTGCAACAACCACACCAGCCCCAACAACACTCCGCCCGCCAAAAGTGTAGGCCACATGGTGCTTTGCCACGCATAGCGCAGCAGCGTGGGAGGAATGAGAGATGAAAAAACAGCCACGCCGATTACTTTGATTGCCCTGACCTTAACCGGGTTTGGCCTTGGGGGCAACGGGGGCTTGTTGTTCTTTAACACCTGCTCTCTTTTTGCGCGCGATATGCTTGCGTTTTGAAAATGTCAGACTTAGTGTTGCAGATTATGAAAACATATAAAAAAGGAATTTTCTATGCCGCAATTTGCGCTTGAAGCTGCACGATTGACCCCGAACTCTGCCAAAAAAACTGTGGTTGTTTTTGCCGAGAATAAAGCCAAATTGACAGAATCTTCCCTGGTGGTTGATGAGGCTTTGGGTGGATTTATTCGTAGTTCGCTCAAGCAGAGCCGTTTCCAGGGCGGAGCAGGGGAAATGCTGCGCTTGACCGTGGGGGGGGGGGCCATTACGCAAGTGCTGGTTGTGGGCCTTGGCAAAGAAACCACCGAGCGCCGCGCCTGGTGGAAAACCGGCCTAACCCTTGGCAAACACCTGGATGCCATGGGCGTGAAAGAGGCCTGCATTGCCTTTGGTGAACTGGAAAATGACAGTGTGGACTGTGCCGAAGCCCTGGTGGAAGGTGTGGGCATGGCGATGTATCGGTTTGAAACGTTTAAGACCGAAATGAAAGACCACCAACTGGCCCGGTTTGAAAAGCTGACCATTCTGACAAGCACCCGCACCGCCCGCACCTTAGAAGAACGTGCGCCCGATGTGATGAAGCTGCTGGCCGCCACCGAAACCACCCGCACGGCTGTGAACACGCCGCCGAACATCGCCAACCCCCAATTTATGGCCGATGAAGCCAAAAAACTGGAGAAGCTGGGCGTGAAGGTTGAGGTGTTTGACGAGAAACAGCTGAAAAAAATGGGCTGTAATCTGATTTTAGCCGTGGGTGGCAGTGCGGCCCCTGAAGACCAGCCCCGCCTGGTGGTGATGCAATACATGGGGGCGGGGAAAGACGCGCCTATCCACGCCATTGTGGGCAAAGGCATTATGTTTGACACCGGTGGGTATAACGTGAAGCCCGGCGCCAGCATGCGCGGCATGAAATTTGATATGGCCGGTGCCGCTGCCGTGCTGGGCACCATGCAAGCCCTTGCCGCCCGCAAAGCCCGCGTAAACGTGGTGGGCGTGATGACCTGTGCCATGAACATGATTGGCCAAACCCCATTTGTGATGGACAGCATTTACAAGAGTTACAAAGGCTTTAACGTGGAAATTGGCCACACCGATGCCGAAGGGCGTTTGGTGCTTGCCGATGCCGTAGCCTACACCATTGACACCTTTGAGCCTGCCGAAGTGGTTGACCTGGCCACCCTTACGGGAGCCTGCATGGTGGCGTTGGGCGGCGGGTATGCGGGGCTGTTTTCGACCAAAGATGCCCTGAGCAATGCGTTGCAAAAAGCCGGTGATGCCGTTGGAGAGCGCCTGTGGCCGCTGCCGGTTGATGATTTCTACACCAGCAAAAGCGAGGTGGCTGACATTTGTAATGACAGCATGAGCGGCTATGGTGGCGCGAGCATCGGCGCGGCGTTCATTAAGAAATTTGCCGACAAAACCCCGTGGGCGCATTTGGACATTGCGGGGGTGGCGAATGCGGAGAAAATCCCCGGCGCGCGTGCAGAACTGCAAGGGGCCACCGGTTTTGGTGTGCGCTTGCTGGTGAACTGGTTGGAAGGATTGCAGGTTTCTGACGCCCCCAAAGCTGGCCGCAAGCGCGGACGCAAACCCGCCATCCGCGCGGCAAGTGGTGAGGCTACGGCGGAACCGGGCCCACGCCGTGGGCGCGGCCGACCCCGCAAAGCCTAACCAAGCATGGCGCACGACGGGCAGGGGGCAACGGTTCAGTTTTACCATGTATCTGCGGCCTCGCCCGCAGCCGTGGACGACGTGTTGCCCCCGTTGCTTTCCAAGATGTTGGACGGTGGCCACCGCGCTTTGGTGCTCTGCCCCACCAGTGGCCGCATGATGCGTTTGGATGACGCGCTCTGGGCGTTCCGCGACAGCAGCTTTTTGCCCCATGGGTGTGTTGGTGTGGATGATGATGCGGCCCAGCCTGTGCTGCTTATCTCGGCCGATGTGGAGCCTGTGGAGGACATGATACGTGCCCATGGGACAGCGCGTCTCCCGATTGTTCTGGCGGGGGCAGAGATGGTGCTGGATGCGGTGCTGGCGCTGCATGTGCCGCGCGTGTGTTATGTGTTTTCGGCTAGCGAGAGCGATGTGAGCCGCGCGCGTGAACTTTATAAAACGTTGAAAAAACAAAACGTAAAATTGGTTTATTGGCAGCAAAGTGAAACGGGTTGGAAAAAAATGGCGGAGGCTTGATTTTCTCTATTAATTTAGGGTTGTTTGGAGAGCCTACACGCGCTAGGACAGAGCCATGGATGACGTTTTAACCATTCGCACCGAGAAAACCCCGAACCCCAATTCGTTGAAATACAACGTGGGGAAATTGCTTATTCCGGGAGGTTCGGCCAACTTCCCCACCCCGGAAAGTGCCGAAAAGCGCAGCCCGTTGGCGCGGCGCATTTTTGGTGTGGCGGGCGTAACGGGCGTGTTTATCGGCTCGGACTTCTTCACCGTGACACGCCAAGAAGGTGTGGCCTGGGGGGTTATCAATGACTATCTGGCGCCAGCGCTGGAGCAATTTTTTGAAAAAGGCGAGCCCGTGCTGCAAGGCCAAGCCCCCGCCGATGCCCCCATGTTGGGCGATGTGGCAACTGACCCCGCGCTTGTTTCTAAAATACAACAGCTTCTGGATGAAAAGGTGCGGCCTGCGGTGGCACAAGATGGGGGGGATATCCTCTATCGGGGGTTTGAAAATGGCACCGTCTTCCTGGAAATGCACGGGGCGTGCAGCAGCTGCCCGAGCAGCACCGCAACCCTGAAAGCCGGTGTGGAAACCATGCTGCGCCAGCACTTACCCGATGTGGTGCGCGAGGTTGTGGCGGTTTGATTTTTGATTTTGGGCGCGCGGTTGCGACGGGTTTAATTGTCATATCATTATGTTGCAGTGCACGCCTATGGTGCGGTGCACCTCTTGATTTGTGAAAAATGCATGCCACCATGGGGCCAATAAAGAAAGAACGCCCCATGGCCACCAGTTATAACAACCTTGTTCAGCGCAGCCTTGATTTGGCCGCGGGCACCCGCGTGTCTTTGGAGGCCTATGAAGCCGCCAATATCAACTTGGCGAAGCTGCAAGCGCTGGGCAAAGCCTATCGGCAAGGCTGGTTGCACAATGTGCTGCGGCGCATAACGCCCCTGACCATCAGCCAAACTGATGATTATGTGCTGATGGCGGACCTGTTTGTGGAAAATGCCGCCCAAGCCACCGAGATGCTCAATGCCATGAGCGCCGACCTTTCGGCCTTTGCCAC
>CANHVX010000013.1 GCA_947464215.1 Pseudomonadaceae bacterium
AGTGTGGCTGGGGGCAGCGGGTGGGCCTCGTAGCCGATATAGGTGACAGGCGTGCCCGCAGGCGCCTGCGCGGCCGCCGCCAGCACCAACGCTGCGCTAACACCCGTGCCAAACCCCAATTCCGCCACCGTGCACGGCCCGCCCTGCGCCAAACGCATGGGCAGGCCCGCGCCCTCGATAAACACACCCTGTTTTTCAGATGGGCCGCCCAGCCAGTAGACATCGGCATAGGCGGCATGAAACGGACGGGCGCTGACAGGGGGGTTTGGTGGGGGGTTGGATGCGGTGGACATGGCGGATTATAGGCTTTTTTTAGCCTATTTGCCCTTGTTGTGCAATGCGGCAAAAGCTAACAGTCAGCCCGCTGTTTGGGGCCCCTTGCATAGGACCTAGCTGGAAACCAACCATGGTGACCCGAACCGCCCCACCTGCGCCTGCCGCGACAGCTGCCGCCCGGGGAACAGTGAACACCCCCCTCACCGGCCTATTTGACCCCTACCTGAATGACCGCGGCGGCGCCTGGGCCAGCACCAAAGCCCCCCGCAACGCCTTCCGCTGCCACTGGGCATGCGACCATGCCGACGAAGACATTGCCGCCCTGCCTATCCAGTTTTCGGCCCGCCAGGACGATTGGCACGCCCTGTGGCTGGCCCTGCCCCCCGCCGATATGGCCCTCTGGCGCACCCCCCAACGCCAACCCATTGGCACCGCCATGCTGGAAGCCTTTGCCGACCGCGTGGTCTCGGTAACCGTGTTTGTGCCCCATCATGGCGCTTTGCTGGTGCTTATCCAGCTGCGCCCCCACGTGGACGTGGCCCCCCTGGCCCGCGAGCTTGGCCGCGTGCTGGACAACACCACCGGCATGCCCGTGCTTATCCAGCATGTGAGCAACAGCGGCCCCTTTGCCGAACGTTGCGCCACCTACGCCAACCGCCCCACCACGCCCCTGATTGTTGCCCCCAAGCTGAACCTGGATGAACGCACCACCTTCCGACTCACCGACACCCAGCGCGCCATGCGCAACCAGCGCGACCAAGCGCAGATTCTGCTGGTGGAAGACGACCCCAGCACCCTGATGCTGCTGACCGCCCTGATTGACAAGCAATGGGGCTGCGGCAACGCCAGCGACGCCGCCCAAGCCGTGGATGAATACCGGCGCATGGTGCCAGACATTGTGTTTTTGGATATCGGCCTGCCCGACATGAACGGTTTGGAGTTGCTAAAACGCCTGCTGGCCGGCGACCCGGATGCCCATGTGGTGATGCTCACCGCCAACGCCACCAACGCCAACGTGCAAACCGCCCTGCGCAGTGGCGCCAAAGGGTTTCTGGCCAAGCCCTTTACGCGCGAACGCCTGCACACGGCGATTGGCGCCGCCCTCCACACGACAAAACCGACCCCCTAACCCAAGGACATAGAGCATGGACACCCGCCAACTGATAACCCAAGACCACGCGTTGCAAACCCGTTTGTGGCTAGCCATGGCCGTTACGCTGCTGACCGTGCTGGTGCTGGTGGGCTATAAACCCTTTGATAGCCACTTCCCCAACCTCAGCACCTTCATCCACATTCTTGGTGCTGTGATGCTGGTGGTGCTGAGCCTGGTGTGGCTTGATTTTGCCCGCCGCCTGCACATCTGGCACGCCCAATGGCTGACCGACCGCGCCAAAGCCGACGAAGCCAGCAGCGCCAAAAGCGACTTCCTGGCCAACATGAGCCATGAAATACGCACGCCGTTGAACGGAATTATTGGGATGCTAGGCCTGCTGGCCCAACTGCCCCTGACCCCCAAACAACAGGAATACGTTTCTACCGTGCGCAAAAGCAGCGAACAGCTGATGCTGGTGATTAACGACGTGCTCGACATCGCCAAAATTGAAGCCAACCAACTGAGCCTTGAACCTATCCCCTTTGACCTGACCGAGGCCACCCGCGACGTGGTGGAAACCTTCTTGATGCCCGCCCACGCCAAAAACCTGGAGCTGCTGCTGCGCGTAGCGCCCGCACTGGAAAACCGCGTGATTGGTGACCCCGGCCGCTACCGCCAAATTCTGACCAACCTGATTGGCAACGCCCTCAAATTCACGAAAGAAGGTTATGTGTATGTGCAGGTTGACCCGCTGCCTACCCGCATCGGCAGCCTGGGCTTCACCATCTCGGTCACCGACACCGGGATTGGTATCCCCGCCGCCAAGCGTGCGCTGATTTTTGAACGCTTCCGCCAAGCCGACACCTCGACCACCCGCCAATTTGGCGGCACCGGGCTGGGCCTTGCCATCACCCGCGAGCTGATTAGCCTGATGAACGGCACCTTGACCCTCGACAGCGTGGAAGGCCTGGGTTCCACCTTTACCATGGAACTGACCTTCCCCGCCGACACCTCGGCCAAACCGACCTACCACCCCCTGCCCAGCCCCGCCCTGCTGCGCGGCCTTTCCGCGCTGGTGGTAGATGACAGCCGCGTGAACCGCCAGATTATCCGCGAAGCCCTGAGCAGCGCCGGCATTGCCGTGCACGAAGCCGCCGACGGGGCTGAAGCCCTCGCCTCGGCACGTGCCGAGACCTATGACCTGATGCTGGTGGACAACCGGCTCCCTGACACCGACGCCGCCAGCCTTGGCCAAGCCCTTGCCCCCCTGAGCAAGGCCCTGCGCATTGTGCACACCAGCCTTGGCCAGCGCGGCGATGTGGACCGTTTTGCCTCGCTTGGATTTGCCGGGTATTTGCTAAAACCCTACACCCCGGAAGACATCACCCAGTTGCTGGCCGTGGCCGTGGCCCGTGTGGCCACCCCCGCCGACTTCCCTCTTGGCATACTGACCCGGCCTATTGTTGACGCGCTCCGCCAACACGGCAAGGTGGCCGTTGACACCGCCACCCCACGCACCCACGCGCCGCAAGGCACCTACGGCCACGTGCTGGTGGTGGAAGATGATGCCGTAAACCAACAGGTTTTGAGCGCCATTTTAGCCAAGCTTGGCGCCAACGTAACCGTGGCCGAACACGGCCGTGCCGCCCTGGCCCGTGTGGAAGCCGGCGACACCTATGACCTGGTGCTGATGGACATGAACATGCCCGAAATGAACGGGCCCGACGCCACCAAAGCCATACGCGCCCATGAACAAACCACCGGCCGTGAGCCCATGCCCATTGTGGCCCTGACCGCCAACGCCATGCGCGAACACCGCGATGTGTGCTTAGATGCCGGGATGGATGACTACCTCACCAAGCCCGTGACCGTGGAAAAGCTGCAAACCCTGCTTGACCGCCGCGTGGGCCGCCGCACCGCCGACGTGGAAAGTGTGGTGGAAGACCTGCCCCCCGCCCCCTTTGCCGACGGCACCATGCCCAGCGTGCTCAACTTTGCCGCCCTGGACAGCCTGACCGGTGGTGACGCCGACGCCCAGCGCAAATTGTTTAGCCTGTTCTTCCCCAACGCCGACGCCAGCCTGGCAACCCTGGAAGATGCCGAACTGGGCAGCGACACCTGGAAAAAAGCCGCCCACAAACTGAAAGGCAGCGCCGCCACCCTCCAGGCTGAAGAGCTTTCCGCCGCCTGCGCCCTGGCCGAACAGGCCGACTTTGACAGCGACAAAGAAGTGCTGCTGGCCGGCATACAGGCCGCCTATGCCGCCGTGCGCGAGGCGTGTGTGGAGCGGGGGGTGGTGTAACCACGTTCATATATAACGTGGGGATTGGCGCCCCCGCCCGGAATCGAACCGGGATTTAGAGCTTAGGAGGCTCTCGTCCTATCCATTGAACGACGGCGGCGTGCCCCACCTATGGCAGTGGGACGGGGTGCTGGTCAAGTGCCCGCACGTTTGCTAGGGTGCCGCCATGCGCACCCTGATAAACACCCCCTTTCTGCTTGGTGTGATGGTGGCAGGAACCCTGTGCGCCGTTTCGCCACTCGCTTGGGCGACATCTGTGGATGTTTTGAAGCCCTACGCCACCTTCCGTGCCACCGTAACCCAGGTGGTGGACGGCGACACCGTGCGCCTGAACACCGGCCATACCGTGCGGCTGCTGGACATAAATACCCCCGAGCGCGCCCACGACGGGCGCGCGGCCCAGGCGTTTAGCTCGGCCGCCACCGACGGCCTGCGCGCCATGGTGCTGAACCAACCCGTTGCCGTGCAGCTAGGGCCCCGCGTGTATGACCCCTATGACCGCGTGCTGGGGCACCTGTTTTTAGACCGCGCCACCCCCAACCGCTGGATTAACGGCGGGCTAGTACGCGCCGGGCTAGCCCACGTTTACACCTTCCCCGACAACCGCCTCTATGGCCCCGACCTGCTGGCGCTGGAAGACGCTGCGCGCGCCGCCAAGGCGGGCATCTGGGCCCTGCCCCGCTGGCACATACGCGCGGCCGACAAGTGCTGTGCCGCTGACGATATCGGGCGCTTCCACGTGGTGGAAGGGCGTGTGCGCGGCCTGGCCGTGGTGCGCGACACCACCTACCTGAACTTCGGCCCCGATTGGCGCAGCGATTTTTCCGTTGCCATCCCCCGCAAGCAGGACAAGCTGTTCCGCAAAGCCGGCATAAAAAACTACAACGCCTGGCTGGGCCGCACCCTGCGCGTGCGCGGCGTGACGGCGCCGATTAACGGCGTGCTTATCCGCGTGACGCACCCCGAACAGATACACGTTCTGGATTAGCCGATGGCCGTGGCCGACAGCCCCGTGATGCGCCAATATGCGGCCCTGAAAGCCGCCCACCCGGATGCGCTGCTGATGTTCCGCATGGGCGATTTTTATGAGCTGTTTGGCGATGATGCTCTGGCCGCCAGTGCGACGTTGCAGATTACGCTCACCCGCCGCCGCACCGCGCAAGACGGTGACGCGGGCATACCCATGTGTGGCGTGCCCTACCATGCCGCCGAGGGCTATATTGGCAAGCTGTTGCAAGCCGGATTTACCGTGGCGCTGACCGAGCAAACCGAAACCCCCGCCCAAGCCAAGGCCCGCGGCGGCAAAACTTTGGTTAGCCGCGATGTGGTGCGGATTTATACGCCCGGCACCCTGACCGAAGACGCCTACCTAGACCCCACCCAACCCCGCCTGCTGGTGGCCCTGGTGGCCGACCCCCACGCCCCCGCCCGCGGCGTGCTGGCCACCCTGGACCTGGCCGCCGGCGAAGTAACCCTGCGCGGCGTGGCGCTGGCCCATATCGGCCATACACTGGCCGGTTTGCCGGTGAGTGAAGCGGTGGTGGATGCGGGTGTTGACGCTGCTGTGCTGCCGCATATCCCGCGCCGCGCCGTGCGCGTGCAGCCCCAGCTGTTTGTGATGGCCACCGCCCGCAACGCCATTGGGCGCGCCTACCAGACCGTTGCCCCCGAAGGTTTGGGCCTGCGCGAAGACGCCGACGTTTTGGCCCTGGGCGCCCTGCTGGGGTATGCCGAATTGACGCAAATGGGCAAGCTGCCCGCCTTGCGCGCGCCGCTGTGGCACACGGCCAACCGCTATCTGTTCATGGATGCCTCGACCCGCAAAAACCTGGAGCTGACCGACAGCCTGGCGGGGGGCCGTGCCGACAGCCTGCTGGGCGTGATGGACCACACCGCCACCGCCGCCGGCGCCCGCCTGCTGGCCCGCTGGGTGAGCGAGCCCCTGGCCGATGTGGAGGCTATCGGCGCCCGCCATGACGCCGTGGGCACCCTGGTGCACGACACCCCCCGCCGCGCCACCCTGCGCGCATGCCTGAAAGACACCGGTGATATCGCCCGCGCCGTAAGCCGCCTGCTGCTGGGCCGGGGCGGCCCCCGCGACCTGGCCCTGGTACGCCAGACCGGCGCCACCTTGCCCGCCCTTCAGGCCGCGTTGCCCGCTACGGCGGGGCTGTTGGCCCACACCCGGGCGGGTTTGGAGGGGCTGGAGAGCCTCACCGCCACGTTGCAGCGCATGCTGGGCGATGACCCTCTCCCGGCGTTGGTGCGCGAGGGGGGATTCATGCGCGACGGTGTTGACCCCGAGCTTGACCGCGCCCGCACGCTGATGACCCGCGGCCAAGACCTTCTTGCCGAGCTAGAGACCCGCGAAACCCGCGACGGCTTGAGCCCCAAAGTGCGCTATAACTCGGTTTGGGGCTACTACTTTGACATAAGCAACGCGCAGCTGGAGCGCGCCACACCGCCCGCCCACTGGGTGCACCGCCAAACCACCACCACCGGGCAGCGGTTTTCTTCCGCCGAGCTGATGGCGCTGGAGCGCGACTTGGGCCACGCCGGGCAGGCCGCGCAAAGCCGCGAAGAACAGCTGCTGCGCGACATGGTGGACCACGTGCGCCACCATGCCACCCCCCTGCTGGCTGCCAGCGAAGCCCTGGCCACCCTGGATGTTTTAACCACGCTGGCCGAAGTGGCCGCCCGCAACGGCTGGGTGCGCCCCACCGTGGACACCAGCTTCGCGCTGGAAATTGACGACGGCAAGCACCCGGTGGTGGCCGCCCGAGTCGCCGACTTTGTGCCCAACAGCTGCCACCTGAGTGATGGCAAGCTGTGGCTGCTAACAGGGCCCAACATGGCGGGGAAAAGCACCTTCCTGCGGCAAAACGTGCTGCTGGTGGTGCTGGCGCAAATGGGCAGTTTTGTGCCTGCGGTGCGCATGCATCTGGGTGTGGCGGATGCGATTTTCTCGCGCATTGGCGCCGCTGACAACCTTGCCGCCGGGCAAAGCACCTTCATGGTGGAAATGGTGGAAACCGCCGCCATTTTAAACCGCGCCACCGCCCGCAGCGTGGTGATTTTGGATGAGCTGGGGCGCGGGACTTCCACCTATGACGGCCTGGCCATTGCCTGGGCCTGCGTGGAAGACCTGGCCACCCGCGTGCGCAGCCGCACCCTGTTTGCCACCCACTACCACGAGCTGACCCAACTGGAGAGCACCCTTGACCCCGTGAGCTGCCACCATGTGGCGGTGAAAGAATGGAAGGGGGACATCGTGTTCCTGCACCGCGTGATGCCCGGCGCCGCCGCCGGCAGCTACGGTGTGCACGTAGCCAAGCTGGCCGGTTTGCCCACGCCGGTGCTGGCCCGCGCGCAAGCCCTGCTGGACGGCTTTGCCAGTGTGGCCAAACAACGCAGCCCCAAAGGTGGCCTGAATGTGACAGACCTGGGGCTGTTTGCCGCACCGGTGGCCGCGCCGCAGGTGGCCCTTCACCCCCTTGAAGCCCGCGTGCGCGGCACCGATGTGGACAGCCTCAGCGCCCGCGACGCGCTAGCCCTGCTTTATGAACTGCGCGGCATGGTGTAGGCTACGCGCATGGCGGTGCTGAAAAATTCGTTAATTGTGGCCGTGTGGACCATGGCCAGCCGTGGCCTTGGGTTTGCCCGCGACCTGATGATTGCCAACAAGCTGGGGGCTGGCCCCGCCGCTGATGCCTTCTTTATTGCCCTCATGCTGCCCAACCTGCTGCGGCGTTTATTTGGCGAAGGCGCCTTCAACGTGGCGTTTGTGCCCATTTTGGCCCGCCACAAAGGCAAAAGTGATGCCGAGGCCCTTGCGTTTGCCAGCGCCGCCTTCAGCTGGTTGCTGCTGGTGGTGACGGTGGTGACTATTCTTGGCATGGTGGCCATGCCCGCGCTGATTGCCGTGCTAGCCAGCGGCTGGATGGACAACCCGGAAAAATTTGCCCTGGCTGTGCACCTGGGGCGCATTACCTTCCCGTATCTGGGGTTGATTACCATGGCCGCCTTTTTGGGCGCCATGTGCAACACGTGGGGCAAATTCTCGGCCTATGCGATGGTGCCGGCGCTGCTGAACATTTCGATTCTGGCGTGCCTGTTTGGACTGCCGGGGCTTGGCACCGCACCCGCCGAAGCCGCCGCGTGGGCGGTGCCGCTGGGGGGCATCGGCCAGGCCGCCTACATGCTATGGGCCGCGCGGCGGCTTGGCATACGCCTGCGCCTGGCCTGGCTGCCCCGCCACACCGACCTAAAAACCCTGCTGCTGCGCCTGGGGCCCGCCACGATTGGCGTGGGTGTGCTCCAGCTGAGCATTTTGGTGGACAACCAAGTGGCCAGCTTTTTGCCCAGTGGCGCGATTTCGTATCTGCAATATGCCAACCGCTTTTACCAACTGCCGCTGGCGCTGATTGGCATTGCTGTGGCCACCGTACTGCTGCCCCACTTGGCGGTGCTGATGGGCCAAGGCGACCGCCGCGCCGCCACGCAAAGTTTTACCGCCGCGCTGGGCGGCTGCATGGCGCTGGCCATGGGCAGCTGTGTGGCGATGTTTCTGCTGGCCCCGGAAATGATGCACGTGCTGCTGAAACACGGCGAGCTGACCAGCTTTGCCGCCAACGCCGTGGCGTGGGCGATGATGGGCTATGTGGCCGGGCTACCGGGTTATATTTTAACCAAGGTGACCGCCCCGGCCTTCTTTGCCGCCGAAGACCCGATGAGCCCCGTAAAAGCCGGACTGGCGGCGCTGGGCGTGAACTTTGTGCTGAATGTTGTGTTTGTGGTGGTGGCGTATCAGCTTGGCCTGGAACACATTGCGCATGTGGGCATTGCGGTGGCCACTGCGATAGGCGGCTATGTGAATGCCGCCCTGCAATGGCGCTGGTTGCACCAACGCGGCGCCTTAGACCTTGACCGCGCGTTGTTTGCCCGCGAGCTGCTGACCATGACCGCAATTGCCGCCGCCATGGCCGCCACCCTTCTGGCCTACAAGCTGCTGTGGCCCTACCCCACCGAGGCAGGCCTGGTGCTGCGTTTGCTGTGGCTGGCGATAGCCTTTGTGGTGGGTGGCAGCGTGTTTGCCGCCGGGTTGGAATATACGGGGTTGCTGAAATTACGCAGCTTGCTACGCGCCCTGCGCAGCCGCCGCGCCCGCCGCACACCTGCCACGGCAGACGAAAACCTTTAAGGCTTTTTACGGCGGCGCCATGCTGCCCCACACAGCAGCGGAAAGGCCAATGCCATCGCCAGCCACTGGCCGCTATAGGACAGGTGCCGATAGGGATTGGGCGACGGGGGTGGGGCCACCACCAGCGTGGAGGGAGAGGTATCGGGCTGTGTGAGCACCAGCCGTTGGGGGGATGGCGCCGCCGTGATGACGTGCGGATTGAGAAATGCCAGCAGGTGGGGGTGCGTGGTGGTATCGGGCCCGCCCAACCACCCCCGCCGCGTGGGCCACGGCGCCCACACCCCCGCCACCCGCACCGTGCCCGATGGCACCGCGTGCGCGCCCAGCGCCGGTTGATTCGGCCCCTGCCAGGCGGGGGGCGACCAGCCCCTATCTATCACCACCACCGACGACGACGTGCGCGCCACCGCGAGCCAGCGCCACCCCACCGTTTCTTGCCCCTGCGGGTGCGGCTGATTTTCCCACGCAAACGCAGGCTGTGCGGCGTAGGCCACCTCGAGCACCACCGCAGGCCGGGCCTGTGCCGCCGCCGCTTCCGCCAGCCTCTGCTGGTAGCGCTGCCACTGCCAGTGCGCTAACCCCAGCAAGGCAGACTCGACAGCCACCGCCCCACCGATAAGGAGCAGCGGGATGGCTATCTTTTTTTTCGGAAATGTCATGGGTTTACCTTGTAAAATTGGCATTCATCTGGCATGTTGTGGGCATAAGGATATGTATCATGCTGGCTTGGTTTCGTCGACAAGACATCAGTGTTCAGGTTGTGCTGGGGTTGGTTGCCGCCCTGGCGCTTTGGCTTGGCAGTGGCGCCGTGTTCCCCGCCCACCGCGCCGACACCACCGGCCGCACCCCCACCACCCCCACCGTGCCCGTGGCACGCATAACGCCCGAACCCTACGCGCGCGTGGTGGAGATTAATGGAGCCACCCAAGCCGATGACAAAGCCCAAGTGGCCGCCGAAGTAAGCGGCCAAGTGCACCGCGTGCTGGCCAAGCCCGGCGACCACGTGGCCCGTGGCGACCTGCTGGTGGAGCTTGAGCTAGGCGACCGCGCCGCCCAAGCCGCCGCCGCCGAAGCGAATTTGGCCAGCGCCGCCAAGTTGCTGGCCAGTGCCGAAGAACTGGCCAAGGAAGGTTACATCGCCGATGTGCGCCTAACCGAGCGCCGCGCCCAATACAAAGCCGCCCAACAGCAAGCCCAACTGATGCGCAAAATGCTGGCCGATACCAAAATTGTGGCCCCGCTGGAGGGCCACGTGGAAGCCATACCCGTGCGCACGGGGGATTATGTGAACATCGGCGCCCCCGTGGCCACCGTGGTGGGCGGCCATGCCGTTCTGCTGGTGGGCGATGTGGCCCAAGAAGACCGCGACGCGCTGGAGGTGGGTCGCACGGTTTCGGCCACGCTGGCCAACGGCCGCACCCTGGACGCCACCCTGCGCTTTGTGGCCAACGACGCCAACCCCGCCACCCGCACCTTCCGCGTGGAAGCCGACCTCTTCCCCCGCGACAGCGACACCGCGCCTATCCCCACCGGGATGACCGCCAAAATTGTGCTGCCGGTGGGCGACACCACCGCCGGCCCCGTGGCGATGAACAGCTATGCCGCGCGCATTGAACACGCCTGGCTGGTGCTGGGCGACGACGGCCGCGTGGGCGTGATGGCCGCCGTGATTTCCGGCACCACCACCGTGGCCCGCTTTGTGCCCGTGACGCTGCTGCGCGACACCACGCGCGGGCTATGGGTGCGCGGGCTGGACACCGCCGGGGCCTCCCTCATCACCCAGGGCGCTTCAACCCTAGCGCCGGGCACCGTGATTTCGCCCACCACCCCAGCCCCCGCCAGCCCGGGCGGAGGTTCCCGTGGATAAACTCCAGCGGCGCGCCGTTCTGCTCTCGGTTATCATTCTGGGGGGCGGTTTTCTGTTCCTGAATGCCGTGAGTGAAATTTTGCTGCCGTTTCTGGTGGGGCTGGTGCTGGCCTACCTGATTGCGCCGCTGGTGGACAAGCTCTCGTCGTGGGGTATCCCGCGCCCCCTGGCCGCGGCCATTCCCATCACCACCGCCATTTCGATTTTGGCGCTGATTTTGATTTTGGGTTTGCCGCTGCTGGCCGACCAGCTGACGATGTTCGCCCGCCGCTTGCCAATGTACATCAACACCCTGGAGCAATTTGTGCTGCCTGAGCGCCTCAGCCGCAGTTTGCAACTGCAATTTTCGGTGGATGCGCTGCTGAAACAGCTGGGTCTGCTGGGCGCCAAAGGGGCCGCGTGGACCGTGCAGGCCCTCCAGCAAACCTTGAGCGGCGCCATGTGGCTGCTGAATATTCTGATGCTGGTGGTGATGACACCGCTGGTCGCCTTCTACCTGCTGATGGACTGGCCGCTGCTGATTGGCAACCTGAACAGCCAAATGCCCAAAAGCTGGCGCACGGAAACGAAAAAAATCGCCCGCGATATTGACGAGAAGCTGGCGGCCTATCTGCGCGGCACCGTGGGGGTTTGCTTGTGCATGGCGCTCTATTATGCGCTGGGGCTTTCCGCCATCGGCGTGCTTTCAAGCCAGCTGACCGGCACCCCCGTGGACGGCTTGGAGCTGGGATGGGCCATTGGCATCATGACCGGGCTGTTGGCCTTCTTGCCCCTGATTGGCGCCAGTGTGGGGCTGATTACGATGCTGGCCGTGGCGCTGGTGCAGTATCAGCTACAAATATGGGAGCCTTACGCCCTGATTATGGCCATTTTTATACTGGGCCAAACCCTGGAAGGCTATGTGATGACCCCCACCCTGGTGGGCCAGCGCGTGGGCCTGCACCCCTTGTGGATTCTGTTTGCCCTGCTGGCCGGCGGCGCCTTGGCCGGTGTGCTGGGCATGCTGGCCGCCGTGCCCGTGGCCGTGGTGGTAAGTGTGCTGCTGCCGCGGCTGTTGAAACTCTGGCGCGATGCCGTTGACTAAGCTGAAAGGACACGCCTGATGTTGCGCATGCTCATCACCAACACCCGGGTGATGCTGACCCTCTTGGTGATTCTGATGATTTTTGGCGCCTTCAGCTACGCCAAAATTGCCAAAGAAGACTCTCCGGACGTTCCTATCCCCGTGATGTATGTGAGCATGAATTTGCCCGGTATCTCGCCTGAAGATGCCGTGAACCTGCTGATTAAACCCATGGAAGAAGAACTGCGCAGCCTGAAAGGGTTGGATGAAATGGAAGCCACCGCCTACGAAGGCGGCGGCAACGTGGTGGTGAAATTCACCGCCGGCTTCAGCCCCCAAAACGCCCTGAACGACGTGCGCGCCAAGGTGGATATGGCCAAAAGCAAACTGCCCGCCGAAGCCGATGAGCCCGTGGTGACCGAGGTGAATATCTCGCTCTTCCCCATTTTGACCGTGGTGCTGAACGGCGAACTGCCCGAACGCGCCATACGCCGCCTGGCCGAAGACCTGCAAGACAAGCTGGAAGGTATCCCCGGCGTGCTGGAAGCCCAGGTAAACGGTGTGCGCGACGAAATGCTGCTGGTGGAAGTAAAACGCGACAAGCTGGAAAGCTACGGCATCCCCCTGGCCACCCTGCTGGGTGTGGTGACCGGCAACAACCGGCTTATCCCCAGTGGCAGCCTGGACGTGGGCAGCGCCAAATATGCGATAAAAATTCCCAGTCTGTTCAAGACGCCCGACGATGTTCTGGCCCTGCCCCTGCTGAGTGACGGCGACCGCGTGGTGCGCGTGCGCGACGTAGCCGATGTGCGCGCCGCCTTTAAAGACCCCACCACCATCGCCCGCGTGGACGGCCGCCCGGCGGTAACCATTCAGGTGAAAAAGCGTATCGGCGCCAATATTCTGCAAGTGGTGGACGCCGCCAAAGCCACCGTGGCCGAACAGGCCAAACAATGGCCCGCCCACATGGGCTACCGCTTCCTGGGCGACAAGAGCCAGGACATCCGCATCCAGCTCAATGACCTGCAAAACAGCGTTGTTATTTCGTTAGTGCTGGTGCTGATTACCGTGCTGCTGGCCATGGATTGGCGCGGCGCCCTATTGGTGGGCATGACCGTGCCCGGTAGCTTCTTCGCCGCCATTCTGCTGCTGTTTATGCTGGGCTATACCACCAACATTGTGGTGCTGTTTGCGCTGATTTTGAGCGTGGGCATTCTGGTGGACGGTGCCATTGTGGTGGCCGAATACGCCCAACAGCTGCGCCGCCAAGGCAAAGCCATGCTGGATGCCTACATTGGTGCCGCCGAAGCCATGGCGTGGCCCGTGGGCGCAGGCACGCTGATTATTCTGATTGTCTTCCTGCCCCTGCTGTGGTGGCCCGATGTGGTGGGCGAATTTATGAAATACATGCCCATCACCCTTGGCTTTACCCTGCTGGCCAGCTGGCTGATGGCGATGGTGTTTCTGCCCGCTCTGGGGCGCATTTTGCCGGAGCCTGCCGCCGACTACCACCACGGGTTGGGCGACCGCATGTTTGACTGGCTGGGCGAACGCTACCGCCACATGGTGGCCGTGGTGCTGCGCCGCCCCGCCACCTGGGTGCTGGCCACCGCTATCTTTTTAGTGCTGGTGATGGCGGTCTATGCCCGTTTGGGCAAAGGGGTGGAATTCTTCCCCAACATTGAGCCCGACCGCGCCAACCTGGAAGTAAAAGCCACCGGCGACCTGAGCATTGCCAGCCAAGATATGATTGTGCGTGAAGTGGAACGCCGCCTTGGCAAGCTGGATGGCGTGGCCACCCAAAGTGTGCTGGTGGGCAAAGGCGAACGCGACCAAGCCGAAAACGTGATTGGCACCATTGGGCTGGAATATGACCGCTGGACCCCCGAACGCCCCACCAACGCCGCCATTCTGGAGCAGGCGCTGACCCGCATTGGCACCCTGCCCGGCGTAACCGTGGCCACCGCCGCCGAGCGCGCGGGACCCCAACAGGGCAAGCCCGTGCAAATTACGCTGCTTGGCCAAGATTTTGCCACCCTGCGCGCCGCCGGAGAAGCCCTGACCGCCCGCATGCGCGCCACCCCAGGCCTGACCAACGTGGACAACAATCTGCCCCAGCCCGGCATTGAATGGAGCGTGTTTGTGGACCGCGCCGAAGCCGGACGCGCCGGCACCGACCTGGGCAATGTGGGCCAGATGATCTCGCTTGCCACCCAAGGGGCGATTATCGGCAAATGGCGCCCCGGCGACCGCAAGGAAGAATTGGATATTGTTGCCCGCTTTGCCGAAAGTGAGCGCACGCTAAGCACGCTGGACGAACTGCGCGTGGCGGGCAGCCGCGGCAACGTGGCTATCCGCGACCTGACCACGACACAGGCCACCCCCAAGGTGACCCAAATCCAACGCCTTGACCAAAAAACCCAAGTGACCGTAGGCGCCGATGTGGCCCCGGGCTTTCTGGCCGATGACATGGTAAAAGCCGTGCAGGCCGAGCTGGCCCGCACC
>CANHVX010000014.1 GCA_947464215.1 Pseudomonadaceae bacterium
ATAGCCGACCGGCGTTATCTCGCGCCCCAGCGGCACGACATCGAGCGCGGAGGCATAAAGCGGATGGGCGCTGTGCTGCATGCGCTCTTGGCGCGTGCGCTCGTTCAGTGTGTCATACGCCATAAGGCCAACCGCCGGATGGAAGCGCGCTTTCAGTTTTTCCGGCAACACCAACAGATGGGGATTTTCCGGCAGCGGTTTGCGCGCCTGGCGCACCAGCGTGGCCGTGCTGGCATAAACATAATGTTGCGGGCACCACAACGGCCCCGCCACCTGCATAAAGACCCCCGTGGGCGACCAATCCCACAGTGCGGGCTCGGCAAAGTGTGCGGGCTTGGTGGGCAGCCAACACGCCCCCCACACCGGCGACACGTGCGGATGCGGCAAGGCCAGATTGGGCACCCACGCATCTTCGGGCACCCACGACGGGCCGTTGCTGACCACGACCTCGGCCGGGTGAATATGGTGGCTGGTGACATAGCCGGGCGCCTTCACCTCGAGAATGGTGCCCGCCGGTTTAGCCGACGCCACCCGACCCACCACCGCGTGCAGGCCGGCCACCGCCCGCCCGGCTTCGACCCCGCGCACCGAAAAATCGTCGGCGACATCATACACCCCATTATACCCTTCAAACGTAGGGATGACCGTGACGCCTTGCAAAAACAGCTCTTCGAACCATGCGGCGCCCTGGTTGGACTCGTAAAACGCCTCATACTCTTGCCCCGCCGGGCGTGATTCCCACCGGGCGACAAGGCCTTTGGCGGCGGCATCGCGCGCGGCCACGGATTCCGGCGCCACCGCCCGCGCAAACAACCGCGCCACCTGCGGCAGCCGCCAGCCATCGGCGTAAAACGTGAGCGGCCGAATTTTATAGGGATAGCGCGACGGATGGGCATACGCCACCTGCAACGGCCGCCCGAGCCCCGCGATTTCGGGCCCCTGCGAGGGTGCTATCTCGAGCAGTTGAAAAGTGGTGAACACCGCGTTCTCGATGTATGCGGCGCCGACCAAAGACGCCGGGACATCGGAGCAGCCCGCCGGAAACACCGGCTGCGCCCCGACACTTGGCAACGGCAACAGCCCCGTGTGCACCACGCGCCCGGCGAGATCGCGCACAAACAATGGCGCCAGCGGAAACTCATCGGCCTGCCATGGCACCGCCGCGTGCCGCGTGGCGGTATCCTTCCACACATGATGCCCGTGGGTGCACATGGTAAGCGGCAACCCCAACGGTGCCAGGCCCTGCCACTCTTCGGGCGCGGGGAAAGGGTTCATCGCCCCCAAAATACCCGCGAGCGGCGCCGCCAGGGCGGGATGTTCGCCCACACCTAAAGTCCAGCACGTGGCCAACGCGAGCAGCGGCTGCGCGGGCAGCTCGGGCTCGGCCGTGTGACGGCTGGCAGTTGGCGCATGATGCACGGTGGCAACACCCTTTTGTTTTTAACCCCGGATGATTGCACTATGCCCTATGCGCACGGCGATGTCAGCCACATGCACCTGTGGCGATGCGGAGACTTGCTTGCCCATGAGGCACCCGCACACCCCCCGCCCCGTGTGCGGCTACAAACACCCATCTTTGGTTTTAAACAACCCCTCCAGCCGGCGGGCAAACTCGCCCCGCGAGGCCGCCAGAGTTTCCAGCCGCTTGAGCTGCTGCTGCACGGCCGGGAGCATCACCGTGCCCACCACGACGGCCGCGCGGCGCCGGAGCTCTACGCTTTGCGGCAACGGAGCTGCCGGTTGCGCCCCCGGTTGGGCCGCCGCGCCGCTGTTGGCATCGGCCGCTTGGGTGACGAGAGGCACGCTGATATCGGCGCTTTCCAGTTGGCCCAGGGTGAACTTCAGCCGGCCCTCGACGTATTCGTAGATGTTGCGCGTGGCGGCCGTGGCGACATCGAACGCGGACATAGCCAGATAGGCGCGCTGCGAATCTTCGTTGCAGGTGTTGACCACGTTCATGAACAGTTGAGGATCGAGGAAGGGAACCTGCTGGTTGGCCGCACAGCCTGCCGCCACTTCCAGCAGCGGGCCTAGGCCGGCTTTGTCGGTATCGATAAGGGGCGACGCCGGGAACTGAATTTTGCTGGCCACGCTGGCGTAATCGGCCAGGGTAAAGGGTGTGATGGCCAGCGCGGTGACATCGGCCATGTCATTCCCGCTGGCTTGCTTGTCGCGGTTACGGTCACGCGAGAGCATGCCCTGCACCTCTTTGGAGAGGGCATCGAGCGGGGCGTTGATATCGGTTTGCTGGCACATGATGCCGGCGACAAAGCTTTTCACGATGGGATCTATGGACGAGCTGGCAGTGGTGCCCAGGCGCGCGATGCTGCCGGTGGCCGCCAGCTCTAGCATGGCGTTGGTGACCTGGGCCGTGATGAGGTTTTGGCGGAAGGGGTTGACGGTTTTGCGCACGAGGCCATCGGCCACCGCGGTGCGCAAAGCATCGTGCAGCGTGTTGAGCCGCAACGGCGCCTCGGTGACCCCATAGCCCTTCTCGGTGCAGGCGGAGCTCCAGTTTTCGGTGGTGCACAGGCGCACCTGCGGCACCAACAGGTTGGGCCAGCAGGTGCCCCCCGTGCCGCCCTGCTGGCCCGCCAGCGTTTCGGGGCACATATACTTGCGCACCAGCTTGTTCACATCGGCCGCTTCGGCCTGCGCCTGGGCAAAGCTTTGGCTGGTTTGCTTCAGCACCTCGCGGGATTTCTCGTTATACTGCTGGAGGCAGATATCGTAGGCGCGGGCCGCCTTGAGGCTTTCGACCGTGGGTGCACCTGCCGTTTGACCGCCCGTTTGCACCGTAACATCGTCGTTGGTGAGCGTGGCCACCACCGCCGGAATACACTGATTGATATACTGCTGGCGGGCATCTTGCTGCAAGGCCGTGAGGTTACAGGCCTTCTGGAACTGTTGGTAGCGTTGGTTGCCGTAGGTATAGAGCTGCTCGAACAGGGCGGCGGTTTGCGGCAGGCTGTAGTTATAGGTTAATAAGTCGCGCGCCAGTTTGCTGTTAACATCGCGCTGGGAAAAATTCTCGAACACCTTTTTATCGTTAAACAAGGTGGCGGTGTAATCATCTTGCCCCACACCCCCACACCCTTGCAGGGCCGCCAGATCGTTCTCGGTGGGGCTGGGGGGAGTAAACGCGGGCAACCCGTCGATGGGGAGCGCACCAATGTTCAGGAAGCCGCTGCCGGGTGTATCGGGGCGGGCTGCGGGCAGATAGGTTTGGTCGGGGGGGACATAGGGGCCCTGCGCGGGGTTATCGGCCCAGGCCATGGCCCACGGCGCCAGCAGCATAACCCCTGCCAGCCCTGCCCGTTTGACCCTACGCCATGCCATACCCCTATTGTGGGGCGAAACCCCTTGCCCGACAAGCGCGTGGGGCGGATTTGGGCGGCTTGGCAACCCGGACATGGTGATGTTTTGTTATTACCTATTGTTTTTTATCGGATTTATCGGGGGATGTTTTGAGGGTTTGCACCCGCAGGGCGGTATGGGCTGCGGCAATTTTATCGAGCAGGGGGTGCAGTTCCATGGTCTGGCGGTGGGTGAGGTGCTGGCTGCGCAGCTGGCGTTGCGCCGACTCGAGCTGGTGAAGCCCCGCCGCCAGGCGTTCCTGCAGTGCATAAAACGCCTTGATATCCTTCATGTAATTGGCCAGCGTGGCTTCGTCGGCCTGGGTGAGCAGGTTGTGGGCCTCTATTTCGCGCTTTAGCCCCTCGACTTGCTGCCGCAGGTCTTGAATCTGGCCGGTTTGGCTGGCGATGGTGGCCTCGCGCTGGCGGGCCCATACATCGGCATCTTGCAGGGCCGTTTCCAGCGCCTCGTGCCGTTTTTTGAGCGCCTGCGCCACGTGTGGCGCCACATGGCCCGCCACACCTGCGCCCCCACTGCTGTGGCCCCCGCCCGCCGCTTCGAGCACGGGCATGGGCGGCAAGACCGCCTGACCCGGCCGTGGCAGCCCGCTGGGGCCCATGACCACGCCGTGAGATGGCGCCAGGGCAGCCAAATTCCCGGCCGCGGCGGCGGCATACGCCTCGGCAAACTGGGGCCCGCGCCCCCACGACATGCCGTATTGGCGGATAAAATCGGCGAGTTCATCTTGCGCCTTGACCGGTAAATCGACCGCGCTGCTGGCGTTGGTGATTTGCACCAACCCATCTTCAAACAACTGCCGCAAGCGGGGCGACGCCTTCTCGCGCACCTTGGCATAGACAATCACATTCGGGCGGCTGGTGCCCAGCCGCTCGGCGATTTTGCCCTGCGAAAGCCCCAACACCAACAGGGCGCAGATGGCAAAATACAGCTCGACCTTATCGAGCGGGCGCACCCGGCTGTTGAGCACCACCCGCAGCTCGTGCGCGGCCGCCACCGACGGGCTCTGCCGCACCTGGCACAACAACCGCGTATGCCCCCCCGCCCGCGCCGCCGCCACCCGCCGTTCGCCATCGACAACTGCTCCGGCCGACGTGATGAGAATGGGAGGACAATGGTCGGGACCTTCGGCCAGCAGATGACGGATATGCGGCATATCCTCGGCCGCGATGGTGCTTATCGGGCGAAAATCTACCCCTAGACTGGTGAGCCCGCTGACCTCGCGCATCTCGAGCCCGACCAGCGGAAACTGCGCCTCTTCCTCGGCCGTGAGCACCGCCGAAATGGCGGGCGCAGCTTCGGCCCCCTCGGACTCGGCCGCGCCTTCGGCTGGGCGGCGCGTGCCCTGTTTGGCCTTCAGCGCCAGCAGGGGGCGGAGGTCGGGGAACTCGTTGCCAAACGACTCGGCGATGGCGTTGGCGCGCTCGAGCGGGGCGGCCTGCACCGCCTCTTCCAGCAGGCGCTGGGCGCGTTTGTCGTTCAGGCCCAGTTTGCGGAAATCGTAGACCACACTTTTCAAATCGCCACCGATAAGGCGCTGGGTGTAAAACGCATCCATCAGCTCGTTCAGAATCTGGCTGGCCCGGCTATCGGTGACCCCAAAATGATAGGCAATCTCCTCAAAACTGCTGACACCGCCCGCCTTGATGTGCTGGAGCGCCGCGCGGCGTTTGTCGTCGCGCTCGGCGGCAATAAGTTCGTTCAGCCGCCGCTCCATGAAGGCATCTTGCGCCAGCTTCAGCCCCACGTTCACCTGCCGAGAGCGTTGCGCGCTGCTGACCTCGCCACGTAAGACCTCTTGCAGCGCCGTTTCTTGGTCGAGGTGTTGCACCAAGAGGGGCGGATTCTTGCGGAATTCGGTGCGGTCGGCCTCGGACATATCGGCCGTGTGCGCCTGCCGCGCCTGGTATTCGGGGTCGCGGTTGCGCATCTCGAGCGCCTTGCTTTCCAGCCGATTGCCAAAGAACGTGTTGAACTGCACGCTCACCACCTCGCCATCGGCCTTGGTAAACAGCGGTTGAAAATCGCGCAGGCAGGTGAGCAGCACCTCGTAGGCCTCTTGGTGCAGATCGTCGGCGTCGAGATGGTAGTTCCGCGCCAGGCTGAACATCGCCTGACGGCGCCCGTGCAGATACTTCACCGCGCTTTTACGCGCCAGCTGATACCCTTCGTCGGCGTCTTTTAATACCCCAGCTTCGGGGTGCTTCACTTTGGGCTTACGCGGGGCCATGGCCTCACCTTCTTTTTCTGCCCCTAACGTGACACATCTGCCCCGATGTGTCAGCCGCCCACGCCCCCGAACTGACAGGGGGTGTGATGTTTACGCACCCTTGCGCGCCACCATGGCCAGCGCCTGCTGAAGCTCGGCCACAAAAGGACTTTGCGTGGGCTCGTGCCCGGTTAACATCAGCGTCTCTTCCGCCCGGCTGCACGCCAACAGCCACAGCCGGCGCTCGTGGTCGGGCTCGGCCGGCAACAGCGGCCCCTCCTTCAGCGGCCACGACGACGCCCCCATAAAGGGCATCACCACGTGCCGAAACGCGCGACCACGCACCTCGCGCACCGGCGCCACCGTGACCAGGCTTGCCATATCGGGCATCGTCTCGTGCTGAATGCGCGGCAAGACCTCGGCCAACTTACCCCCTAAACCCACCAGCATATCGGCCGCCAGTAGCGCCGATTCCTGCTCGGGCACCGGCAGCAGCGGCAAGACATCGGCCACCAGTGCCTTGAAAATATCGCGCGGGGGCATGTGCTGGCCGCTCCACAACATATACGCCCCCCGAAACGCCTGCCGTATCCGCGCCTGGAGCATCTGCGTGGTGGGCGATGAACCCGCCGCCAATGGCCATGGCGCGCCCTTTTCTAGCCAATTTTCCAGCGTTGAAGCCTCGGGCAGCGCCGCCCACGGCACCCCCAGCCCCAACACCACCAACTGCACATGCGCCGCCCGCGCCTGGCCCACCAGCATATACAACACCGCCAACACCAACTGCGGGGTTGGCTCTTCCCACACCAAACGTGCGTAACTGGCCGGGTTCAGGCCCTGCTTTTGCAACACATGCACCATGTGGTTGGCCTCGGCATCGGTGCGCGTGATGACCCCCACCGTTTCGCCCCGGGCGGCCAACGCCCGACAACGCTCGACCACATAGCCTTGCTCGGCCCGCCGCTCGGCAAACATCTCGACCACCACCGCGCCCTGCCGTGTGGACGCCGTGGCCTCGGGCTTGGGCGCCCGCTGCCGCAACTGCCGCGCCATACGCCCATACACCGGCGCCAAGGTGGTCGGCATCCGATACCCCTGCGGCAACACCACCTGCGGCACACCCATCGCCTCGAGCGAGGCCAATACGCCGTGGCCCATCGCGCCATCTCGCCCGTAGGCGGTGGTGTCGTCATCGACCGCCAACACCACCTTCACCCCGTGAGCCATGTGCTGTTGCAGCCAAATAAGTTGCAGCTCGGTGATATCTTGCACCGTATCGACCAGCAACCACGTGACCTTCAGCGGCGGGACGGCGTTTTCGCGCATCGCCAGCACGTGACGGCGGATGATATCGTGGCGGTCGAGCAGGCCCTGAGATTCCAGCTGCTGCTGATAGGCCTTCACAAAGGGAAAATAGCGATCATTCTCGGGGAGCTTTTTCGCCCGCGATTTGGCCGCACGCACGATGTGCTCGGCCTCGGCCAAAGTGCCTTGAAAGCTCTGCGCCGGCATAAGTTGCCGCAGCAGCTGGCGCATCTGGTTGTTGGTGGCGCTTTTGACCGGCACCCCGTGTGCCACCAACTGGGCTGCCGCCGCTTCCACCATGGTGGACACCGCATAGGTGGGCTTATCGGATTTCAGGAACTCGGCCACCCGCGCGCCAAAAGTGAGCAGCTGCACCGTGTGTCCGGCGGCTTGCGCACGCCTCGCCTTTTCCTGCAACACGGCTGTTTTGCCACTGCCGGGGCCCCCCACAACCACCATGCTCTCGGCTGTGTTGAGCACCTGATTCTGCCCGGCATTCCAGACCACGGACGCTGACATCGCCATCATGCGTTATTGTTGGCGCGGTGAATGCGCATATACATGTTATACACGTTCTTGACATACCGATTGGCATAAACCGCCGTGCCGCTGTGATAGCGCCCCACCGAGCCCCACCAATCGCGCGTTTGGCGATGCGCGAGCAGGTAATTGACCGCGTAGCGCAGGTTGGCCCGCGGCTCGAGCACCTCGGCCACCGAGCGGAAATGCCGCCCGTGCACCCGCCAGTTGATTTGCATCATCCCCACATCGACATTGTTATACCCGTTGGCGAACAGCCGGCTCAGGAACATCTCGGTTTCGGCGGCTGAATTAAACCGGCGGGCGAAATTCTTGCCCTCGAGGCTGATGGCCGCCATCGGCGATTTGACCGTGGCCAGCCGTGCGGCCACTTCGGTCGCCTTCAGGTTTGAGCCGCAAATGCCATTGATGGACACATTATACCGCGTAAACCCCAGCGCCCGCCACCGCACAAACTGCTGCGTCGCTGCCTCGGGCGCGTTAAACGATTTGGTGCCGGTGCCGTTCACCCCCACCGTGTAGGGCCAGGGCAGCATCCACCCCCGGACGCCGCGCCCGGTTTCGACCAGGCTCATGGCGTGAAGCAGGCCAGTGGGAATGTTGTAGGCGCTCTCGGCCTTGCTAATAAGATACCAGGCATCGCGCGCCACCACCGGGTTGAAGGGGTCGGACGCATAATCTTCCGAGGCATACCCGTGCGACGCCGCCAGCTGGCCCACCACCAGCATAACTGCGCATATCCAAACGGCCCGCATGGGATTCATGCCCAAAACTTAGACGACCTTGGCGTTTTTGACCAGCCCCTGACGGTTTTTCGGGGGTTTTGACAGGCCACGACTGTGGCGCAGATGAGGCACGCCCCCCTTACGTAAGCCCTTACCGCATGAAAATGATAAACATCACGCCTTTATCGTTCGGCTGGCCCGCCGGCGCTAGGCGCAGATTTTCCATGCTGGCATAGCGCAGCGTGCCCCATTCCGACGTTTTGGGGATGGTAATGGCGGGTATATTCACCTCGTTGGGCTGGGGAGACTCGTTCCGCACATGCACCACCAGGCCGGTGAGGGCGGGGGTTTGCCAGACCTCGGCTAAATCAAAGCTCATATTGCTGCCACGGAACCAGTTGGGGATGACATACGTTTCCCGCGAGACACCGGGAATATCGGCATCTTGCGCCATGGCCCGCACCATATCCATCGGGCCAAAATTTTTGGTGACCTTGCGTTTGACGTTATCGAGCTCGAGGCCATTCACCACCTGAACGTAAGAGCGGTAGGGCACATCGGTGGTTAAAATAACAATATACGTGTTGCCCGATGCCCCGGACATAAACATCCGCGTGGCCATTTTGGGCAAATTGCTCCGCATGCGGAACGCGCGGTTGTTATAGCCCTCGAGCATCAAGATTTCGACGTAATCATCGTTTTCCACCGTGACACTGGTGATGGGCTCGGGCATCTCGACCTGGGCGACATCGTCTTGCGACAAGCCCAAGGTGAGCGGCTTGGTGGGCCCCCGCCAGATAATGCTATCGGCCCAGCCTGTGGATGCCACCAGACCCACCAGGCAGGCCATGGCAACAGCCAGAATGTGACATTTGACGGCGACTCGGGACATCGACTTCACCTTACTGTTGGCTTGGGTTAACACGTTCGGGCTCGGGCGAACCCAGTTTCGCCAACGCCTTTTCGCTGTAGGACTCGAGAATAAAGCCGTAGGGGTTGACCTTGGGATTGATGATAGTGCGGCGAATCTTCATGGCAATTTCGACCGGCAATGCCTCGACCGGCAAACCCGAGGTGATTTGCTGGATGGTGCCCTGAATCAGCACGTCGCGCATATCGACCCCGTTTTCGCGGTATTTCTTGACCTGCAACGTCGTGCGTTCGGGGATGAATATCATTGAGCGTTTGATGGTGCTGGCATCGCTAATTTTCTTCTCGAAATAGCTCTGGCCATCGATAAGCGCCTGGGGGGACATAAACGGCTGCGAGGCCTCGAGCTGCTTAACCAATGTTTCGGGCGTGTAGTTGTTGAAGCTCTGCGTGATAAAATCGGTGAAATTACTGATAAGGCGCTCTTCCTCGCGCGGGTCATACTCGCCCGCCAAGGCGCCCGGCACCACGATAACCGGCAGCTGCTGCCGAATGACCTTCAGCTGGCTGTTCAGGTTGGTGATTTCGTTCATCTGGCACATGGTGACCAGACCTAACACCCCACACAGCACCAGCAAAAAGCCGGCCACACGGTGTGCACGATCTATAATTGCTCCGGCGCGGGCGAGAAAATCCATGCCCCTACGGTAACCGCGTTTCTGTGAACTGGGAAGAGGTTAGGCCTTGTCTGGGTGCTGCTCTGGCAGGCAGAGCCTTCACGCCACGCAATCTATGGTTTAAGCCTCGAGTTTTTTGCATACCGCCGGGCTGGGGCGCATCTTGCCCAACTGAATTTTGCGATAAATGATGCGCAGGGCGAGGCCCTCGGGTTTATCGAGCGTGACCTTATACATGAGATAGGTGGACAGCATGCCGATAACAATGGCGACCAGCGGTTTGCCAATGGTGAACATGATGGCGAAGTGCACTGACAGATACGTCATCACATACTCGGGTGTGCGGTTGGGGCGGTCTATGTTACGGGGAACGGGGCGCAGCTGCATGGATGTGCCTTAAGTTAGCGATCTGACAATCGGGTCGACAATCAGGCGGACGCCGTTGTAAATACTTGGGGTGAGCACGATAAGCACACCGACGATGCAGAGCGTGATGCCCTCGGAGGTAGCGCCCATCGCTAAGCGGTAAATGCCCAGAATGGTGACGCCGAGGCCCAAGGTGAGACCAATGTTGCCGGTGAGAATGGCTTCCAGCATTTTCAGTTCGGGCCCGCCGGCGGTGCCTTGGGCCCATACAGACGCTACGGCGCCCACAAGGAGCGCCGTTGTAAGTAGGCCTAAACGAACCATGTGTTCGTTAATTCGATACACGGTTTCCACTGTTTCCAGAGAATGTTGTGACCACGCCGCCAATAAATTCGCGGGCGCCGTTGAACATGCTGGGCGCGAGAGTAATAAGCACGCCACCAATAATCATGGTGATGCCGGTGCCTGTTTCCTGCTTGATAATCCAGGTCCAGAGGCCCAGAACCACAATCGCCAAACCAATGAACAGCCCAATACGACCTGTGATGGCATCTTGAAGCGTTGTGAGAGCATTGCTACCAGCTGTAGCAGCGTTATTTTGTGCCAATGTGGGATCGACCAGCATCACGGTCATCACCAGGACGGCGGCCAAGGCAAAAAACGCCTGACGGATATCAATTTTCATAGGTTGTATCTCCTTTATGCATGCAGTTTGGGGAGGTTTGGCGGAATTTTCAAGCCCCCCCGCCGCCAAAGACCGGCTTTGGGCAGGCTATGTGGCTATTTTGCCGAGGCGGCGGGGGCCGGGGCGGGCGTGGCGGTGTCGGTTATCACGACCACGCGTTTTTGGTTAAACATATTGAATTGCAAGGTAAAACCTAAAGTTTTGACCTGACGGGTTAGGTCGGCGAAAATCTCGCCCACCGTGGCCTCGGCGGTGAGGCTCCATTTTTCCTTCAGCACCGGCTGGGCGGCGGGAGAGAGCTGCCAATCGGCCCGCCAGGCGCCCGCCTGGCCCGCCGCCTGCTGCAGCACCTCGTTCACGATATCGGGCAGCGCGCGTTCCTTCACCTGCACGGCCACCGGGACATCCTTCAGCGCCAGCGCCAATGCCTCGGGTGCGGATGCGGGCCCGGCCTCGGGCTCGACCCCTTCGGGTGACGCGGCGCCCACCCCACGCGACACCAACACCTTATCCATCAGGGCGTTGGCCTCGGCGTTCAGGCGCGCGGCTTCGGCCAGCTGGGCCTGTTCGGTATCGATCTGCACGGCCTTGGCGAGCGCCTCGGCCTCGGCCACCTTCGCGGCGGCTTCGAGGATAAGTTTGCGGCGATTGGTATCGGCTTGCTGCTCGGCCACCACGAGGCTTTTGCCGAGGGTGCCGATGCGCTCTTGGTAGGCCTTTTCCTTGCGCCCTTGTTCCATCTTCAGCCGCCCCGCCAGCTCTTCAAACTGCGCGGCCCGGCGCTTGGCAGCATCGAGTTCCGTATTCAAGCGCGCCTCTTCCTGCTGCCAGGCATCACGCGCGGTGGAGGTTTGTGACCGGTTTTTGGCCGACCGTTCGAGCGTTTCGCGGTGGCGGCGGCGTTCTTCGGCAATCTGGCGCTCGCGCTCGCGCAGCTGGGCCGCCAACTGTGAGGCTGCCCCCGACGAGGAATTCTCTTCCACCATGCGCACCATCCGCGTGAGTTCGCGCGTGGCGGCGCCATCGGCCTCTTCGGACCGGGCGCCAATGATGGCATCGGTGGTCTTCCAGTTCTGGAGTGTTTGCAGCAGGGGATCTTCTGCTTTGGAGGCCGTGCTCTTGAGCACCTCGGGGATGGCAATGGCGGCCAAGGGTGCCGCCTTGCGGGCGCGGCGGTTGCCTTCTTCACGCAGGGGGACGCCGCCCATGGCATCGGTGAACGCTAAACTTATGGTGGGGTCGGCCATGCGTTGGCCGGCCATCGTGCGGCCATCGAACATGAGCGTGGCGGCGGCGCAGGGGTTGCCCGACGCATCGAACACATACTTGGCGCCGGTGGTGCTGCCCGAGACATCGACCCCCAGGGCCGGGCCAAAACAATCGGACGTATCGCCCCCGGCATTGCCCGCCATACCTACCCCGGGCATCATCACGGATTGAGCTATCACCACCCCGCCATCGCCCTTATGGGGTGCGGGGAAGCCCGCCGTATCGGGCGTGTGGGACGTGGATGCGCACCCGCCCACGCACGCCGCAGCACACACGGTTGCCGCAGGCAACCAAGGCAGCAGCCGTGTGGGGCGTAACGTGTTCGGCATTAATCGGATACTAGCATAACCCGTTCGCGGTCAAACAGGCTAAATGTCACCTTAACGCCCCTATCGTTGAGCAGATACTGGGCAAGATAGCTCACAAAGTCGTCGAACGTTGTTTCGGCGTCGAGGCTGAACTTCTCGGTCAGGATATCCTTGTTCTCCTCACTTATCTTCCACTTCACCTCCCACGGGCCGGCAAAGGGCGCCGCACGGGCCAAAATTTTGCCCACAATATCGGGCAGGGTCTGCTGGTCTTCGTGCACCACCACGCGGTATTGGCGGATATCCATTAGATCGTTGCGGTATTTGGCCTTTTGCAGGCTGGCACTGCCGTTGGGAAAGGACGATGCCAAGGTTGCGGCCACCGTGGGGTTGTCGGCCGGTGTGGTTGGCTCCATACGCGGCGCCAACAAGCGCGCGAGCCGCAGGCGCGTGGCGTCGAGCGCCACCTCTTCCACCTGCGTGGTTTGACCCTCGGCGGCCGTTTGCTCGGCACCGGCGGCGGGTTCGATGGCTGCATCGTCGCCCAGGCGCGTGCGCGCAGACATGAGCTGCGTGCCACTGACCGCCTGCGTGACGTTATCCAATTCGGTGAGCACAGCCTTACGAATGGCAAATGCCACCTTGCCATCGGACGTAATAACCTTCGCCGCCGCGCTTTGCAGAGCCTGCTGCATCGCCGGGTCGGCATCGGTGACTACATTGCGGGCGATGCTGCGGATATAGCCCTTGGCGTCGCGCAGGGTATCTATCGCCAACGCTTGAAACTGCGGCGTGGCATTGCTGATGGTGTTGGCGGCAATCACCTCGACCTGTTGGGGTGTGAGCCGTTTGGCCTCGGTTTCCGCCTGCAATTTGGCCACGCTGGCTGCTACCTCGCCCGCCTTCTGCTCGGCCAGCTGGGCCGCCGCCACCCGTGCATTGGCATAGAGCTCTTGCAGGCGCTCGGAGGTTTCCTTCTGCAGGGTTGCGGTCTGCATGTTCTGACTTGCCGCCATCTCGGTGAGTGTGCTGGACACGGCCCCGGCATAGGCGGCCAATTGGCTGCTGGCGTAATTGCGCAATTCTTCCGCCACCCGCGTGATTTGCGTCTCGGTCAGGCGCCGATTGGCCTCGGTGAGGCTTTCCATCGCCGCCAGGCGCAGCTGCGCCTCTTTCTTCAAACCTTCGATTTGAGCGCTTGTCGCCTGGCCCTGCGCCTGTGTGGCCTGGGCCAATGACGCAATCTGCGCGGCCGTTGACTCGCGGAAGGAATCCCACTTCATGCTTGTCGCCTCGTCCTTCGCCTGCGTGGCCTGCGCCAATGACGAAATCTGCGCCGCGGTTGACTCGCGGAAGGAATCCCACTTCATGCTTGTGACGACCGTTTGCGCCTTCAACGCCTCGGCCGTTGTTTCCTTCAGTGCTGACAATTGCGTGTTGGTCTGCTCGGTTGCCCGTGCCATTTCGCGGCGCGTTTCCTCACGCAGGCGGGCCTCGATAGCTGCTGTGACCTGCCCTGTTTGCGCCAAAGCCTCTTTTTCCGCCCGC
>CANHVX010000015.1 GCA_947464215.1 Pseudomonadaceae bacterium
ATAAAGCCAAAATCAGCCATCGCCTGCACCACCACATCGGCGCCGCGGGTGCGGGCATCGGTGGCCACCAGGTCCAGCTTGGCGCGGTCACGGCCAATCAGGTAAAGCCGTGCGCCCGGCATCGCCCACAAACGGATAGCCTCCTGGGCAATGGCACTGGTGGCCCCCAGTACCAAAATGCGCTGCGGCACATCAACAATAGGCTTACGGAACATGGTCGCTTCTCCCCCCGGTTATGTATAATTATCAACCGCACTCACCCGTGCCCAAAAATCGCTGTGCATGTGCGGGTCTTTCACCTCCGCCAAACGCGTCCAGTGGGGGAACATGCGCTGGAATCCGCGCGCACTCAGCGCCGAGTCTTTGGCTGGATAGATGGCGCCACCAGCCAGCAACACAATGTCTTCCACCTGCCGCAGCAGATGGAGCGTGGGGGTGCCTTCCATCAACAGGTCAACGGCCAGGGTTACCCCTGCGCGGGGGAAGCTGCACCACCCCACCGGGGGGTGGCCACCCAAATATTTCAGGGTATTGAGGAAGGTGGGGCGCCCCTGCGTGCGCAACAAGCGGATGATTTTTACCAGCGCCCCCTCCGCCACCTCATGGGGGATAACCACCTGGCACTGCAAAAACTGCGCCGGGCCATACAGGTTGCGCCAGTTGCCAATGCCATCAAGGGGCCAAAAAAACGCGCGGTAATCTACCACGGCCTCGCGCCGGCGCGGCCGCATGCGCCAGAGCGTGTTAAACGCCCGCACAGCAAACGGGTTAACTGCATTAAAAGGCAATGGGAATGGCACAGCCACCGCCGGCAACGTGGGTGCTGGCAACACGCCGTCTCCCGCGTCGAGCCAATTGGCCAACTCCACGTATCCTCGCCCAAGGGCATTGTCGGGCGCCAACAGGTCAATCCAGGCCACCGAAAACTCATGGCCGGGGCCATGGATGGCCATCGCCTCAAAAAAATCAGCAAGGCTGCGCAGCGGCACAATACGCCGTGCAAGCAACCCACTGCCAAGGGGCCGCAAACGCAATTGCGCGCGCACAATTACGCCGGTCAGGCCAAGGCCGCCCACGGTGGCATGGAAGAGCCTGTCGCCGGGCTTAAGGGTCTGCATGGGGGCGTCGGTGCGCCAGAGGTCAAGCGCAACAACATGGTGGCCAAAACTGCCGCCCCAACCGCCGTGGGCGGGGCCGGGGGCGTGGTGGTTTTTGCCGTGGATATCATTGGCGATGGCCCCCCCCACGGTCACAAAACGGGTGCCGGGCACCACGGGCAGCATCCAGCCACGGGGGGCGGCAAAGGCCAAAATCTCATGCAACGTGGCCCCGGCTTCCACGGTTAAAAGGCCCGTGGTGGCGTCAAAGGCCAGCAGGCGGTTGCAGGCGCGCATGTTCAGCAACACGCCGTCGCGGTTAAGGCCAACATCGCCCTGGCTGCGGCCATTGCCATGGGCCAGAATCAGGGCACCCGGGGGCATAGCATCCAGCATGGCGGGGCCTAGGTCGCTGGGCCAGGCTATCTCTTGCATGCGCTGCGCCTGGGCGGGGTATCCCCCCCAATTCAACGCGCGATGTGTCACCGGGGCCGTCATCGGTTAGGCGGCTCCCATCATCACCAGAAGGGCAACCCCGGCGGCCATGGCTATGGTAAGGGGGTCGCGGGCGGCAAACACCAGGGGGTCATCGTGCACCTCTCCCCGGTGGGCCAAAAGCCAAATACGCCCCAACCACCACACCAACAGGGGGCACAGCGGCCATAGCCACACGGGAGAATCATACAGCGCGCGCACATCGGCACTATTGAGGTAAAGCGCCACCACCAGCACCGCCAGCATGCCAGCGGCAACGCCTTGGGTGGCCACCAGGGGGGCGTCGCCCAGCTCATAGCCGCGGGCGCGGGTTTCACCGCGGGCGGGCAGGTCGCGCAACTCCACATAACGCTTCAATAAAGCCAGGCCATAGAACATCAAAAACCCAAACAACGCCAACCAATAACTTAGCTCAATATGGGCCGCCACCGCTCCCCCCCACAACCTTAGCCCCCATAAGGCGGCCAGGGCGGTTACATCGGCCACGGGTATATGTTTAAGGCGGAAGGAATACGCAAACGTCAACACCATATAGGCCAGCAAAATGGCCAACAGCGCCGCGCTGTGCCACAGGGCCAGCATCAGGCCCACCACCATCAGCACGGGGGCCAACATCAGGGCGGCAGGAAGGGGGAAGGCGGCGCTGGCCAAGGGGCGCTTGCATTTGCGCGGGTGGGCTCGGTCGGTTACCACATCCAACGCATCGTTTACCACATAGGCGCCGCTGGCCACGGCCGAAAAGGCGGCAAACGCCAGCATGGCACTGGCCCACGCGCTCAGGTCCAGCCACACATGCCCGGCCAGCATGGGGGCAAAAACAAGCGTATTTTTCAGCCATTGGTGGGGCCGAAGCAGGCGCCAAAAGGCTTTGGCCATGGGTTCTTCGCTCGGATAAACGGCCTCTACACGGCCAAAGGCGTGGGCTTTGGCGGTTACGGTGGGGGTGGCATTGGCTACATAGGCGCGGCGGGCCACGGCCCATACGGCTACGTCATCGTCGCTGTTGCCTGCATAATCAAACCCCTGCACGCCAAAGCGGGCTACCAGGGCCTCGGCTTTGCGCGGGCCGGTCAGATTGGTGGCGGGGTCTTCGGTGCCCATCACGTCCAGGGCCATATCATGCATAAACGCCTGGATTTGCGGCAGCTGCACCACCCAATGGCGGGGGCTGCCGGTGGCCAGAATCACCGGTCGCCCGGCCTCGTGGGCGGCGCGCAACAGGGCCACCACACGGCTGTCCAGGGGCAGGGTCGGCATCCAATTGGCCAGTATCACCCAGTCTTGCAGCTGCAATTTGGCGGCGGCGCGGCCGTGTTTCAGCAATGTTAGCGCCCAGCCAAACACACGCAGGGGGCGGGTGCGCAGCAGCCAGGCCAGGCCTTCGGCCATCAGGTCGCTTTTCTGGAGGGTGCCATCCAGGTCCACCACCAAGGGGGTAGGCCCGCTGTCAACCAACCGGGCGCCGCCAATATCCGGCGCGGGGGTGGTTTTGGCCAAAACGGGGTTGGGGGTCAGGGGGCGGCGTGCGGGGGGCATGGCAATATCATGAGTTTTCAGAGGCGATAGGTAAAGCAAATTTGGCGCCAGCGCCAGCCCTGGGGGCGGAAGAACATGTCTTTCAAACGCACAAAAAAGGGGCCTGCTTAAGCACGCAAGGCCCCAAAACCTGGTGCTGCTGAACGGGATTGAACCGTTGACCTCGTCATTACCAATGACGTGCTCTACCACTGAGCTACAGCAGCAACACGCTTTCCCTAGCAACAGCCGCAGCGGTGGTCAACCCTTTTTATGGGGTGTGCAAACGGCTTCAGCAGGCGGGGCACTTGCCACAGGCCATAAATTCGTATACATTTACGCACTACCCCATCACGTTTCCCCGCACCGGAGAACTCCCCCATGCGTATCCTTCTTATCATGCTTACGTTCCTCGTGGGCTTGAACACCCCTGCCCTCGCCTATGGCGATTGCGCCGCTGGCGTGGGCCGGAACATCGCGGCCCTTCTCAAGGGGGCCAACACGGCGTTTAACTTGGTTAACAACGCCGAAAAGTCGGGGAGCGATGTCTACATCCTGCTGGCCGACGCCCAAACGGGCATCAGCCCGGTGGCCAAGCTGTCCACGTTTTCGGCGTCGGTAGCGGTCATGAACTGCGCCGCGCTCGAGGCCGCCAACCCCCACGCCGGAGAGCTCCGCATCCGTTGGTCAAAATGGCTACAGGTGCCGGTCACAAAGGTCACGTCCGACCGCGTCCAGGCCGCCTTTACCGCACGCCTGAAAGCGGGCGGTGTCGGCCAAAACACCCTCCTCACGGCCGACGAGCGCCAGCTCATCGCCGATACCCTCTCGGCGACCTGCACCTATGAAGGCGCCATCTGCGCCGACACCCGGCGCCTCGCCGCCAAACTGCAACTGCCGCCCCCCAGCCGCCACAGCTGAACGGGCGCCCGCGCACGAAAAAAGGCCTCCCGCCATCGGGGGGCCTATGTTTTTGGCGTGTTTCGGGCTATAACATCACCTATGTTTTCAAGCACACACCTCCACGCCGCCACCAGCTGGCCCTTCCAGGAAGCCAAGCGCATCATCGCCCACGAAGAAGCCAAGGCCAAAGCCGGCCAGCCCGACAAAGGCTACACGCTGTTTGAAACGGGCTATGGCCCCAGCGGCTTGCCGCATATCGGCACCTTTGGCGAGGTGTTCCGCACCACCATGGTGCGCCACGCCTACGCACGCCTGGTGCCGGGCCGCAAAACCCGCCTCATCGCCTTCTCCGACGACATGGACGGCCTGCGCAAGGTGCCCGAAAACGTGCCCAACAAAGAGATGCTGCGCGCCAACCTGCACAAGCCCCTCACCCAGGTGCCCGACCCCTTCGGGCAGTATGAAAGCTTCGCCCACCACAACAACGCCACGCTGCGCAAATTCCTCGATAGTTTCGGCTTTGAATACGAGTTCATCAGCAGCACGCAGCACTACACCTCCGGCGCGTTTAATGCCGCCTTGCGCAACGTGCTCACCCACCACCAGGCCATTTGCGATATCATCGTGCCCACCCTGGGCGCCGAGCGGGCGGCAACCTACAGCCCCTTTATGCCCGTTTGCCCCGAAACCGGCCACGTATTGCAAGTCCCGGTTATTGCCACCAACGCACACACCGGCACCATCACCTACCGCCGCGAGGATGGCCGCGAGATAGAAACCCCCGTCACCGATGGCCACTGCAAACTGCAATGGAAGGCCGACTGGGCCACCCGCTGGGCCGATTTAGATGTCGACTACGAGATGTGCGGCAAAGACCTCATCGATAGCGTCACTCTTGGCACCCGCATCTGTCAAACCCTGGGCGGCACGCCACCTGTCAATTTGGTGTATGAGCATTTTGTGGATGAGCACGGCGCCAAAATCAGCAAAAGCAAAGGCAACGGCCTCACCATCGAGGAATGGCTGCACTGCGCGCCCGCCGAAAGCCTGAGCCTGTATATGTTCCGCACCCCCACGCGGGCCAAAAAGCTCTACCGCACGCTTATCCCCACGGTGGTCGAAGACTACGCCACCCTGCTCGAGCAATACCCCACGCAAACGGTCGAAGAACAGCTGGATAACCCCGTGTTCCATATCCACAACGGGAACGTGCCGGCCAATCCGCTGCCCATTCCCTATGGCATGCTGCTGAACCTCATCAGCGTCACCGCCGCCACCGAGCCCGGCGTGGTCTGGAACTACCTCTCCCGCTACCGGCCCGAGCTCACGCCGCAGTCACAGCCCCAATTGGCCGCCATCATCAGCGGTGCGGTGGCCTATTACGCCAACACCATCAAGCCCACGCAGGCCTACGCGCATCCCCAAACCGCCCCCGAGCACGCCACGCTGCACGCCGTCGCCGCCTTCCTGGAAACGCTGAATGGCACCGAAGACGCCGAGGCCATCCAGACCGAATTCTACGAAATCGGCAAAGCGCACTATGGGAAGGAAAACCTGCGCGCCTACTTCAAATTCATCTATCAGGCGCTGCTGGGGTTTGAAAACGGGCCTCGCCTGGGCACCTTTACCCGCGTTTATGGCCCCGCCAACATGCGCGAATTGGTGATGCAAGCCCTCGCGCGCACCAACGCCTAAGGCGCAGGTGTTGCTGCATCCGCGCGGCCCTTCCGTTTAAGGCAACAGCCCCCCTACCCGCGTAGAGCAACCCGCGCTAGCATCACCCCTATGGCACACGCACGTCATGGTCACCGCGTCCGCTGGCGCCGCTGGGTGCTGCTTGGGCTGTTGGCGCTGTGCGCCACCCCGCTGGCTCTGGCGGTGGCGTATCGGTGGCTGCCGGTGCCGGCCACGCCGCTTATGGTCTGGCGCGTGGTGCAGGGCTATGGCTGGAAGCAGAACTGGGTGCCGCTCAAGGCCCTGCCCGCCCATGTGGCACGCAGCATCATCGCCACCGAAGACAACCGCTTTTGCACCCACGGCGGGGTCGATTGGGTCGAGGTGCAAGAGGTCTACGAAGACTGGCAAGACGGCGAAACCAAACTGCGCGGCGCCAGCACCATCAGCATGCAGGTGGCGCGGAACGTCTTTTTGTGGCCCAACCAAGATGTCGTCCGCAAGGGGCTCGAGGTGCCGTTTACCTACCTTATCGAATCGCTGTGGGGCAAACGCCGCATCCTCGAGGTCTACGTCAACGTGGTGGAATTCGGCCCCGGCATTTATGGAGTTGACGCGGCGGCAAAGTGGTATTTCAACAAAAAAGCCCGCAACCTCACCGCGGCTGAAAGTGCCAAGCTGGCCAGCATTTTGCCAAGCCCGCTGCGCTGGGGGGTGCAGCTGAAGGCGGGCAAGTCGGGGCCATGGGTCCAAAAACGTTCAGCCTCCATTCCGCGCCGGGTGGCACAGCTGGGGGCCGAATCCTTTGGCTGCCTCACACGCCCGTAACGTAAAATACGGCGTAAATCAGTGTTTAGGCAAACGGCGCTAAGCCGCTTTCAGCGCGGTGCCAATCTTTTCCACCACATCCTTGGCATCCCCCAGCACCAGCGCACAGTTGTCCATGGTGAACAGGGGGTTATCCACGCCCGCATAGCCGGGGCGGTGGCTGCGTTTCACCACATAAACCTGCTTGGCGTGCCAGGCTTCCAGCACGGGCATGCCGTAAATGGGGCTGCCTTTGTGGGTTTGGGCGGCGGGGTTCACCACGTCGTTGGCGCCTAAAATCAGCACCACATCGGCCTCGGCAAAACGCGGGTTCACATCGTCCAGCTCCAGCACCATGTCGTAGGGGATATCCGCTTCCGCCAGCAGCACATTCATGTGCCCCGGCATGCGCCCGGCTACGGGGTGGATGGCAAACAGCACCTCCACATGGCGCTCGCCCAGGGTTACCATCAGGCTTTTTACAGCGTGTTGGGCTTGGGCCACCGCCATGCCGTAGCCGGGCACCACAATCACCCGCTCGGCTTCGCTCAACCGGTAGGCCACATCCTCCACCCCGGCCAATTGCGGGGCTTTGCCGCCGTCCGTTGTCCCCACGGCCGCGGCTTCCGTCCCGGCGCTGCCAAAGCCACCCAAAATCACACTCACAAAACTGCGCTGCATGGCGTGGCACATCACGTAGGAAAGAATGGCCCCACTCACGCCCACCAAAGCCCCCACCAGCACCAGCAGCGGCTGTTCCAGCATAAAGCCGGTGGCGGCGGCCGCCCACCCCGAATAGCTGTTGAGCATACTCACCACCACGGGCATATCGGCCCCCCCAATCGGGGCCACCACCGTCACGCCCAGCACCAGGGCTAATAGGCAAATCAGGGCCAAGGCCCAGCCGGAATGGGTGGCCACAAACACGGCGCACATCAGCACCAATCCCACGGCAAGGCCCAGGTTCAGCCAATGGCGCCCCACCCAACGCCAGGGCGTTCCGCTCACCACACCTTGCAATTTTAAGGCCGCCAACACACTCCCCGTCAGCGTGATAAGCCCAATCGCTGCGCCCACGCCCATTTCCAGGGTTTCTTTGGTTTGTAAAACATCCAGCACGTCGTGGCGCATAAACATCCCCACCGCCACCAAACCCGCAGCAAGGCCCACCAGGCTATGGAACATCGCCACCAGCTGCGGCAACGCCGTCAGCGGCGTGCGGCGCGCCAGCGGGATACCCACCGCGGCCCCCACGGCCAACCCGGCCAGCACCCAGCCGTAGGCCTGCACGCTGGGGTGAAGGAGCGCCAGCACCACCGCCAGCCCCACGCCCAGCATGGCACACAGGTTGCCCCGGCGGGCTGTTGTGGGGTGGCTAAGGCCCTGCAGGCCCACCACACATAAAACACCGGCCAGCAGGCCAAGCATCAGGGTCAGGTCGGGGCCGAGCAGGTTCATGGTTACGCCTTACGTTCCGCCTTGCGCTCTGGGTTAGCGGCAGGGGTGCTGCGGGGTTTATACATCGCCAACATGCGCGCCGTTATGGCAAATCCGCCAAAGATATTCACCGCACACAGCGCCACCGCCAAAAACCCAAAAACGCGCGCCGCCCACTGCCAAAACCCTAGGCCCGTGGCCTGCGTGCACGCCAGCGTGGTGCAACTTTCAGGGCCCACAATGGCGGGCCCGGCCACCAGAATGGCCGCCACCACCACAATGCCTGAAATCGCATTGGTCACCGCCATAAGGGGGGTATGGAGGGCAGGCGTCACGCCCCACACCACAAAATAGCCAATTACGCTGCCTAAAACCAGCACCACCATCAGCCACGCCAGCAGGCTTGCATCCATGGGTTTATCGTCCTTTCCAGGCTTTCATGGTTATCGCGGCTTCATCGTCGGTGGGTGCGGGGCACTGGGCGGGGTCCAGGGCCAGGTAGCGCCCGCCACATCCTGCCAAGGTTAAAACGGTTAAACTCATCATGATAATCCTTGCCACGCCAATAATCCTACACTGGTTATCGCAAGCGCAATGCCCATGCCTTGCGCCCATCCCAGCGGTTCATGCAACATCCACGCGCCCAACACAACCGTTGTCAGCATAGAAACCACATTAAAAATGGTAAAGCTAATTCCGGCCGGGGCCCCCTGTCCCAGCACGGTAAACAGCAATACGTTGGAAACCAGTCCTGCCACGGCTCCCCAAACCGCCCATTGCACACCCTCTGGCGTGGCGATGTTGGCTAAAAACACATCGTGCTGCTTCCACACGGCATAGGCCATAAGGCCTGCCCCCACCACCACAAAATAAACCCCAATCGGCAACAGCCCCACACCTTTCACGCTGGCCAGCTTCAGGGCCAGGTTGGTCAGGCCGATAAAAAACCCGCCACCAATAATCATCCACACCCAGCTCATGGCTGCACCCGCATGGCGGCAATCAGCTCATCCTCAAACGTCAGAGCGTTATCTTTGATAAGTATGCCCAGCACGTTGGCCATGTTGGTGGCCCAGAAGCGGCTGGCATCCCCCGCCAGGGTCGAGGGCCAGTTGGTTTCCCCCACCAGCGTCACGCCCGTGGCGCTTTGCACCACCGCGTCGGCACGGGTCAGGGGGCAGTTCCCCCCCCCTATGCCGTTGGCGTTATTGAAGCCACCCGCGGCCAAGTCCACCACCACGCTGCCCCGCCGCATGGCGGCTACGGCGTCCTCCGAAATCAGCACCGGCGCCGCACGCCCCGGCACTTGGGCGGTCGAAATCACGCCATCGCTGGCGGCAATAAACGGTGCAAGCTTACCCTGAAGAACCCGCAAGCCCGCCTCATCCATGGCCCCGGCATAGCCCCCCTGCCCGGCCGAGGTCGGCCCGTCCACCTCTACCACTTTGGCGCCCAGGCTGCGTATTTGCTCCGCCACTTCTGGCCGCACGTCAAAGGCCGAAACGGCCGCGCCCAACCGCCGCGCGGTGGCAATGGCCTGCAAGCCGGCCACCCCTACCCCCAGCACCAAAACTTTGGCCGGCTTGGAACTTCCGGCCGCGGTCGTCAGGGGCGGCAACAGGCGGGGCAAATGGTGCGCCACCGCCAAGGCTGCCGCATAGCCTCCCAGGTTGGCCTGGCTCGAGAGCACATCCATCGCCTGGGCGCGGCTGGTGCGGGGCAGTTTTTCCAGCGCCAACACCGTATCCGCCCCCGTCACCGCTTTGGCGCCCAACCCCACCACCACCTCGGCCTTGGCATAGGGCAATGTGGTGGGCAGGTTTAAACTCAAGGCAACATCCACCGGGGTTTTGGCTATGTCGCGGGGCAGAAGAATCTCAACCCCAACGGCTGTATAGGCGGCGTCATCAAAACCGGCATGTTCACCGGCGCCGGTCGGCACATACACGCGCAGTCCCCGCTTGATAAGCTTCGCCGCCACGTCGGGCACCATCGGCACACGCCGCTCACGTGCCGTTTCATTCCCACAGATGCCAATCGCCAAAGTCATGGGCACATGCTAGGCGCAGCCTGTCGCCTCAACCAGCCCCCATGCCTAAAGGCTGGCCACAAAACGCGCTATGCCCGCAAAAATCAACCCGCCGCCGCCCGGATAACCCGCACCAGCGCCTCCAAATGGGCGCGCATCGCCTCCTCCGTGCGGGCTTCCACCATCACGCGGATAAGCGGCTCGGTGCCGCTTTTGCGCACCAGCACACGGCCGTCCTGGCCCAGGGCTTTTTCGGCGGCGGCTAGGGCGGCAATCACGGGCGCCTTGGCCAGAATGTCCGCCGCTTTGGCCCCGGGAGCCAACCGGATATTTTCCAACGCCTGTGGCCACGGGGTGAAGAGCGCGCGCAAGGCGCTGGGCTTTTTGCCCGTATCGGCCAAGTAGGCCAGCACCTGCAACGCCGCCAAAATTCCATCACCGGTGGTGGCGTAGTCACGGAAAATCAGGTGCCCGCTTTGCTCGCCGCCAAGGTTGCAGCCGTGGGTGCGCATACCGGCTTCCACGTAGTGGTCCCCCACTGCGGTGCGGTGCAGGGTCAGGTCAAGGCTCGTTAAAAACGCCTCAAACCCCATGTTGCTCATCACGGTGGCCACCACGCCTCCGCCCGAAAGCTTGTGGTGGGTCTTCAAATGCTGTGCCATCGCCGCCAAAATCACATCGCCGTCCAGAACAGCTCCGGTTTCATCGACCAAAATCAACCGGTCCGCATCGCCATCCAACGCAATGCCCAGGTGGGCGCCATGGGCGCGCACGGCGTCGGCCAGCGCGTCGGGGTGCGTTGCCCCAACACCGGCGTTGATATTAAACCCATCCGGCGCCGTGCCAATTTTAATCACCTCGGCCCCCATCTCCCAAAAAATACGGGGCGCAATGCGGTAAGCGGCGCCATGGGCGCAGTCCACCACCAGCTTTAGGCCGTCAAAGCGCAGGTGGCTGGGCACGCTGGTTTTCACAAATTCAATATAGCGCCCCACGGCGTCTTCCAGGCGTTCGGCTTTTCCAATGTGGTCAGGCCCCACCAGCTGTAGGCGCGCGGGGTTGTCCACCAAGGCTTCCACATCATCCACCATGGTGCCGTTTATTTTCACCCCATCCGGGCCGAAAAATTTAATCCCGTTGTCATGGTAAGGGTTGTGGCTGGCGGTAATCATCACGCCCAGGTCGGCGCGCAAACTGCGGGTCAGCATCGCCACGGCGGGGGTGGGTAAGGGCCCTACCAGCAAGCAGGTAAACCCCATGCTGGTAAAGGCGGCTTGCAAACTGCTTTCAATCATGTAGCCAGAAAGCCGGGTGTCTTTGCCAATCACCACGGTGGGCGAGCTATGCCCGCACCGCCCACGTATAACCTGCGCCGCCGCCTGCCCGATTTTCACAATCACATCGGGGCGCAGAACATCGCCATTGGCCAACCCACGTATGCCATCGGTTCCAAAGTAGCGCATGGTTGAATCCTTAAAAACGTGAATCGTTAGGCTTTGGGTTTGCGGGGCGCACGGGGGGCTTTGGGGGCGGCATCGGTGCTGTAGGCCTCGGCAGCGGCTTTGGGGCTGCCCAGTTTTGGCTTGGGCTTACCGTGCAGAACCACGGGCTTGCCGGCCAGCAGGTCATCCACTTGGCCACGGTCCAGGGTTTCATATTCCAGCAGGGCTTCGGCCAAGGCTTCCAAGTCTTTGCGGTGGGCTTTCACAATCGCCAGACACCGCGCGTAAGCAGCATCAATCATCGCTTTCACAGTGGCATCCACCTTGGCGGCCATGGTCTCCGAGATATGGCTCCGGCTGCCAATATCCCGCCCAAGGAACACTTGGCTTTCTTTTTCGCCATAATTCATCACGCCAAGCTCGCTCATGCCCCATTGGGTCACCATGCGGCGGGCCAGCTCGGTGGCGCGCTCAATGTCGTTGCTGGCGCCGCTGGTTTGTTGGCCGTTCAAGAACAGCTCTTCGGCAATTCGTCCGCCAAACAGCATCGCCATTTGGTTTTCCAGATACTGCTTGCTGTAGGTGAATTTGTCTTCGCCCGGCAAACTCATGGTCACGCCCAGCGCGCGCCCGCGCGGGATGATAGTCACCTTGTGCAGCGGGTCTTTTTCGCCTTCCAAGTGCAGCATGGCAATCGCGTGCCCGGCTTCATGGTAGGCGGTGGTGCGCTTTTGGGCTTCGGTCATCACGGTGCTGCGGCGCTCGGCACCCATCATCACTTTGTCTTTGGCGGCTTCAAAGTCGCTCATGTCCACCAGGCGCTTGTTGCCGCGGGCGGCCATCAGCGCCGCTTCATTCACCAGGTTTTCCAAATCCGCGCCGCTAAAGCCAGGGGTTCCGCGGGCCAAAACCTCCGCTTCCACATCGGCAGCAAGGGGCACTTTGTGCATATGCACGTGCAAAATCTGTTCGCGGCCGCGTATATCCGGCAGCGGCACCACCACCTGCCGGTCAAAACGTCCGGGGCGGAGCAGCGCGGGGTCCAGCACATCGGGGCGGTTGGTGGCGGCGATAATAATCACGCCTTCGCTGGCGTCAAAGCCGTCCATTTCCACCAACATGGCGTTAAGGGTTTGTTCGCGTTCGTCGTTGCCGCCGCCAAGGCCTGCGCCACGGTGGCGCCCCACGGCGTCAATTTCATCAATAAATATGATGCACGGCGCATGCTTTTTGCCGGTTTCAAACAGGTCGCGCACGCGGGCGGCCCCCACACCCACAAACATTTCTACAAAATCGGAACCTGAAATGCTGAAGAACGGCACGCCCGCCTCGCCCGCCACGGCCTTGGCCAGCAACGTTTTACCCGTTCCTGGGCTGCCCGAAAGCAGCACGCCCTTGGGTATCCGCCCGCCCAAGCGCTGGAATTTATTGGGGTCTTTCAAAAATTCCACAATTTCTTCAAGCTCTTGCTTAGCTTCTTCCACACCGGCCACATCGGCGAAGGTGGTTTTCACCTTGCTTTCGCTTTGCACGTTGATGCGCGCCTTGCCAAAGCCAAAGGGCCCGCCACCGGCTCCACCTTTGCCGCCGGGTTGCATTTGGCGCATAAAATAAATCCAAATCACAATA
>CANHVX010000016.1 GCA_947464215.1 Pseudomonadaceae bacterium
CAAATTGATGCGGGTGTTCTCGTGGTAATCCATCCATCGGCCCACATTGTGGACACCAGAGAGGCCATAGGCACTCGCCATCCACAAAGGGATACGGCTCTTCATCCGTTCATACAGAGTTCTCGACATTGGGGGGTTCTCCCTCATGAGAAAAACGCAAGATACAACGCTATCTCGGCCATAAAGCCACAAACGCCCTAACTTGGCAACTGTTCCAGCGCCGCCACAATTGTTTCCACACCACCCAGCACATTGTCGCCCACCCTGCGGTGCCACACCAGGCTGCTGTCGGGGCGCACGGTTACCACACCGGCCATGCGGGCAATCAGGCCAATCAGGGCATCCGGCTTGGCAAATTTCCCTTTCTGGAACGCCACCACCACACCTTTTTCACCCACCTCTATTTTGCCAATGTTCAACGCCGCTGCGCGGTTGCGTAGCCCCACCACGGCCAGCAGGGCCTGCACTTCGGGGGGTTGGGGGCCAAAGCGGTCATCCAGTTCGGCACCAAATTCTGCCAGGGCGTCGGGGCTGTTCACGGCGGCCAAGCGGCGGTAGAGCTGCAAGCGCAGGGCTTCATCGCTCACATAGGCGGCGGGTATCAAGTAGCTCACGCCCAGCTTCAGCGTTACACTGTCGGCATGCAGGGGCTGGGCGCCACCTTGGGAAGCGCCAGACGCCGCGCCGGCACCCGGCGGGGCCACGTTGGCGCCGCGGTTTGGCACCTGTTGCCGCATCTGCCGTTGCTTGGCCTGCACGGCATCTTTCAGCATTTTCGCATATAATTCAAAGCCTATGTCGCGTATATTGCCACTTTGCTCCTTACCAAGCACATTCCCAAAGCCGCGCAAATCCATGTCATAATTGGCCAGCGTCAAACCCGCGCCAAGCCCTTGCAATTGCTGCAATAAATGCAAGCGCGTGCCAGCATCACCGGCCCCAAAACCACCTTCTGGCAAAATAAAATACGCATAGGCCTGGGCGGTGCTGCGCCCTACCCGCCCGCGCAGCTGGTAAAGCTGGGCAAGGCCAAATCTATCAGAGCGATACACAATCAACGTATTCGCCCGCGGCACATCCAACCCACTCTCAATAATGGTGGTCGCGACCAAAATATCAATCGTATGGTCATAGAAGGCCAACATCACATCTTCCAGTGCGCGCTCGCCCATTTGGCCATGGGCAACGCCCACGCGGGCATGGGGCACCAGGCTGCGTATGCTGTCTTCCAGCCGCACCAAATCCTCCACATGGGGTGCCACCACATACACCTGCCCCCCCCGCGTCAGCTCACGGGTCAAGGCACCTTTTAGGGTGACAGAATCCCACGCCAGAACATACGTTTGCACCGCATGGCGGTCAATCGGCGGGGTGGCAATCAGGCTTAGGCCCCGCACCCCGCCCACAGCCAGTTGCAGGGTGCGCGGGATAGGCGTCGCCGTCAGCGTCAACATATCCACATCGGCGCGGAGCGTTTTCAGCTTTTCTTTGTGGGCCACGCCAAAACGTTGTTCTTCATCAATAATCACCAGCCCCAAATCGGCAAAAGCCATGTCTTTGGTCAGCAGCGCATGGGTGCCCACCACCACACGGGCGCGGCCATCGGCCAGCTTTTGCTTGGTTAATTTGGTCTCGGGGGGGCTCACCAAACGGCTCAGGTGGCACACCTCCATGCCAAACCCGGCAAAGCGCTGGCTGAACAACGCAAAATGCTGCCGCGCCAGCAACGTTGTCGGGCACACCACGGCCACCTGTTTGCCAGCTGCCGCGGCCAAAAACGCGGCGCGCAACGCCACTTCGGTTTTGCCAAAGCCCACATCGCCCACCACCAGCCGGTCCATGGGGGCTTGTCCGGCCAGGTCGGCCTCCACTTCGCTAATCACACGGGCTTGGTCATCGGTCAGGGGGTAAGGGAACCCGCCACAAAATTCATCATAAAGCGCATGGGTGGCCCCATCGCCCAACGCCAACGGGGGCCGTTCAGCCAGCTCGCGGGCGGCGGCGGTGGCCAAAAGCTCACCCGCCATGGCCAGCAAATCAGCTTTTACTTTGGCTTTGCGGATATCCCACCCACCCGTGCCCAGGCGGTCAAGGGTCACGGTGCCTGTTTCGGCACCCTTGTAGCGCGAGATCTGGTCAAGCTGCTCCACCGGCACAAATAAGCGGTCGTCACCGGCATAAACCAACTTCAAGAAGTCCTGCACCGCTCCACCAATGGTCATGGTGATAAGCCCCGTGTAGCGGCCAATGCCATGGGCTTCATGCACCACATAGTCGCCGTCTTTCAGCACACTCAGGGCAGCCAGCAGTTCTTCGGTGCTGCGCTGGCGTATTTTTTTCGCCGCACGGCTGGCCCGCACCCCCGCGCGCGAGCCAAAAACATCCCCCTCGGTCAACACGGCCATCATGGCATGGGGGTCCACCCAGCCATCGGCGAAGGGCGCCACACAGGCGGTCAGGCCATCAAAGGCCACCCGCTCCACCATGCGGGCAGGCGGGGCCCCCTCGCCCTCCAACGCGCGTAAAAACTGGGCTAAACCCGGCGCATGCGGCGCGGTCAGGCACACCTGCCACCCGTCGGCGCGCCAACGCCCAATCTGCGCGGCGGCCGCTTGCGCCGCGGCGTGGCGGTTATGGGGGGGGAACATATGGCCCCGCACCAGGGCATCGGTGCCCTGCCCTCCGTCCAAACTCGCCAGCTCCACACGGGGTCGGGTGGTCAGTGCGGTGCGCATGTCGGTTTCGCTCACCGCCAACAGGGTGGGCGGCACGGCACGTATGCGGTTGGCACCGGCTTCCGTGCGGGTGGCCTCCACACGTGCCATATAGGCCGCATTAAGGGTCGCGCTCCACGCCGCCAACTGGTCGTCTAACGTGTCGGGAATAATCACCACGGTGTCGCGGGGCAAAGCCTCCAGAAGGCCACTCCACGGCTCTTCATCCAGCAGGGCGGCCAGCTGGCCGGCATCGGCAGGCCAGCGGCCGGCGCTAACCGCCACATAAATGTCGTCCTGAATACCATCGGGGAAGAACTCGCGGTAGCGGCGGCGGAAGGTGGCCACGCGGGCGGGCGAAAGCACTTCTCCGGCGGGGGTAATGTCCACCACCTCAAAGCCTGTCTCGGTGGTTTTTTGGCTTTGGGGGTCAAACTGGGCAATAGTGTCCAGCTCATCGCCAAAAAAATCCAGGCGCAGAGGCTGCACCAAGGTGGGGGGGAAAACATCCACCAACCCGCCGCGCACGGCAAATTCGCCACTATGCTGCACCACATCCACGCGGGTATAGCCGCGCTCGCCAAGCGCGGCCGAAAGGCGGGCGAGGCTTATCGTCTGGCCACGCGTCAGCTGCAAGGCCTCACCGGCGCCCGTTTCGCGCTCACACAGGCCAAGGGCGGCCACACTCGAAACCACCACGCCACGCCACGCTTTGGCCGCCACATCGGCCATCACGGCACGGCGCTGGGCCACAATGTCGGCCGAAGGGGCCAAACGGTCATAGGGCTGCACATCCCAGTGCGGGTAAATCGAGACTCGTTCGGCATGGGGGGCAGGCAACAAGGCCGCAACGCTGTCGGCCAAACGCTCAACCAAGGCGGCATCGGGGGCCACCACCAACACACGGGGGTGGTGGCGGGCCACATCAGCCACCACCCAGGCCCAGGCGGCGGTGGGCACGCGCACCCACGTCTGGCCTACCCAGGGGCGGAGAGCCTCAACCTTGCCGATTTTTTGTTTCATAAAAAAACGTATTAGCTGGCACGCATACGGTTGTGCTGAAACAGGTGCCGCACAAGCGCCACCACCAATTGCCAATCATCAGGGGCGGGTTTGGCCTCCACCAGCCAGTCCATCAAGCGGCCTTCGGGCTGCTGAAGCAGACTGGCCACCATGTGCAGCTCATCGTCAGCAAGGGTGTCAAGGTGGGGCAGCAGGCTGCGGCAAATGATATCCAGCTCCAGCGTGCCGCGGTAACTGGCGCGATAACGCACCTCTTTCAGCAAAAGGTCTCTGTTCAACGGGCGGTTCGTTGCTATAGTCTCGGGCATGCCATCGTCTCCTGTGCGCCGCACCCAAGCACAAGCCGCTTCTCCGCGCAAGCAGAGCGTGGCTGGGCCGCCTGCACAGGCGGCGCATGCCGCACTGGAAGCCTACCCCAAACTGCCCGGCCTCACCCCGGCCCAGCATAGCAAATTGCAAGAACTATGCGGCCCCCGCTGGCTCGACCTCGCCTTCCACCTGCCCACCCGCACGCTGGATAGGTCCGCCACCCCCCCCATCGCCGCTGCGCCGGTGGGCGAAACGGCCACGCTGCTAGCCACCGTGGTGCGGCGGGGGGCCATTCCGCCCAAACACATCAAGCGCCCGCTGGTGATTGAACTTACCGACAGCACCGCCCCCCTGCGCGCGATCTATTTCCACGCGGGCAGCTGGCTGGAACGGGCCTACCCCGTCAACACGCAGGTGATTGTATCGGGCAAAATCGAAGCCGACGCCAAGGGCAAAAAGATCGTCCACCCCGATGTCTGGAGCCTCCCGCACAGCGATGAAAAGGCCGAGGCCAAATTCGCCAATGTGGCGCGGGTATGGGCGCTGTATCCGGCTACGGCGGGGCTTACGCAGGGCTGGCTGCACCGGTCGGTGGCACAGGCCTTGGCCTTTCTGGCCGAGCACCCCCTGCCCGAGTGGCTGCCCAAAGCCCTGCGCGAAACGCACGGCCTGCCCACCTTCCGCGAGGCACTGGGCGCCGTGCATACCCCCACCACCGAGGCCGATCTCGCCCCCACCACCCCCGCACGCGTGCGCCTGGCTCTCGATGAACTCTACGCCACCCAGCTGGCCCTTGTGCACGCGCGCGCCAACACGCGCAGCCTGCGGGGCTTGGCGCACGGGCGGCACACCCGCCTGCGCGAGAAAATGGTCGCGGCCCTGCCCTACCCCCTCACCGCATGCCAGCACCAGGCGGTGGGCGAAATCATCGCCGACCTTCAAGCCCCGCGCCCCATGCTGCGGCTCTTGCAGGGCGATGTCGGGGCGGGCAAAACGCTGGTGGCCCTCATGGCCGCGCTGCACGTGGTGGAAAACGGCCACCAAGTAGCGCTGATGGCCCCCACCGAAATTCTAGCCACCCAATTGTTCCATAACGCGCAAAAACTGTTGCAACCGTTGGGCATCACGGTGGGGCTTTTGGTGGGCAGCCACACGGCAGGCCAAAAGCGCAACATGAAAGCCCATATCCGCGAAGGCTTTGTCAACGTGCTGGTGGGCACCCACGCTCTGGTGGAAGACGATGTTATATTTGATAAATTAGGGCTCGTGATTATCGACGAGCAGCACCGCTTCGGCGTGCGCCAGCGGGCCAACCTGTCGGCCAACCAACCCCTGCCGCCCGATATTCTCACCATGACAGCCACCCCCATCCCGCGCACCTTGGCCCTCACCGCCTATGGCGATATGGATGTCTCTACGCTGCGCACCAAGCCGCCGGGCCGCACACCCATCACCACCGTGGTGCTGCCCGATGAAAAGCTCGCCGAGGTCGCCCAGCGCCTGCAACAGGTGCTCACCAAAGGCCAACAGGCCTATTGGGTGTGCCCCCTTGTCGAAGAAAGCGAAAACTCCGACCTCGCCGATGCCACCCAGCGCCACGCCTGGTTAAAGGAGACCTATGGCCCCCAGGTGGGGTTACTGCACGGCAAGATGAAACCCGCCGAAAAAACAGCCACCATGGCCGCCTTTGCCAAAGGAGACCTGAAAATCCTCGTCAGCACCACGGTTATCGAGGTGGGTGTAGACGTCCCCAACGCCACGGTCATGGTCATCGAGCACGCCGAACGCTTTGGCCTCGCCCAGCTGCACCAGCTGCGCGGGCGGGTGGGGCGTGGGGCCAAGGCCAGCCATTGCGTGTTGGTTTATACAGCCCCGTTGTCAGCCTATGCGCAGGCGCGGCTCAACACCTTGCGGCAAACCGAAGATGGCTTTGCGCTGGCCGAAGCCGATCTCGAGCTGCGCGGCCCCGGTGAAGTTTTAGGCACTCGTCAAGCCGGCGCGATGAATTTGCAACTTGCCGATCTCAACGCGCATAAGCAACTGATTCCCATAGCCCGAGAATTGGCAGAAAAGTCACTCACCTCCCCCCTCACCGCCGCCCAACGCAATGCCTTGGCGTTGCTGCTCGAGTGTTTCAATCAGCAAAACACCGCGGTTTTCCTCAGGGCTGGCTAGGTTTTTGGGGCGCGTCACCCAAATATCACACCCTCTCCACGGCAAAACATCCCCCCCCTTTACGTGGCAAAAAGCGCTGGGCATGCTGCACCCACCATTAACCAAGAAAGAAAAAATGATCATGCGTCATCTTCTCCTCGCCGCCACTGCCCTCACCGCAGTTGCCGGCAGCGCCATGGCCGTAGACGTGAAGCTCTATGGTACCGTTAACAAAGCTGTTATGGGCTACGACGATGGTCGCAGCGCCGAAACCAACGTTGTTGACAACAACCTGGAATCAACCCGTTTTGGTCTGGCCGCTGAAAAAGCCCTCGACAACGGTATGGCCGCCAGCGCCCTGTTTGAAGTTGAACAAAACAGCAACGCCAGCAATGCCATTACACAAAACAGCAACGGCACCGGCAACAACGGCACCAGCCGCACACCAAACGGCAGCACCGTTACCCTCACCGAGCGTATGGCTCGCGTAGGCCTGAGCGGCGAATGGGGTGGAATTTACGTAGGTCAACAAGATGTTGCCACCGACGATGCCTTCGCACACGACCTCACCGCAGCAACCAGCGTTATGAACCCAAATGTGGGTGCATGGGGCGGCGGCTTGGTATTCCAGCGCAAGAACGGCGCCACCTGGAGCAACGCCCAAGCTGGCGGCACCAACCTTACTCCTGGTCTGTTTGCCTTGGGTAACGATGGCGCACTGGGCTCAGCCGATGCCATCCGCTATAACAGCCCCATTTTCAATGGCTTTAACGGTAGCCTCAGCACCAGCCAAGGCGGCAACGTAGACGCCACTGTGCGCTACAATGGCGAAGTTGCTGGCATCAAACTAGACGGTGCCTTGGGTCACACCATGGTGAACAGCGCCACCACCAACTACGGCGTTCACCAAGAAACCGCCACCATGGGTAGCATTTCTGCCCTGCACAACAGCGGTCTGGGTGCCACTCTGGCATACTACAGCCAAGGCCTGAAGAACAAAACAGCTGGTATCGAAGATCCATCCCTCATGTACGCCAAAGTTGGCTACGCCTGGGATGCCTACGGTGTAGCGGTTGATTACGCCGCCGCCAAAGACCCAGTTGCCGTATCCACCGACCACGAAATGGACAGCTACGGCGTCGCCGCCGACTGGACACTGGCCGATGGTGTGGTTGTTGGTGCCACGGTGCGTAACTACAGCGCCGATGTTACCGGAGTCACCGGCATCGAAGACATCATGGTTGGTGTCGCCAACATGCGCGTTAAGTTCTAGTCGAGCTTCAAAAAAAGCCCCGCAAGGGGCTTTTTTTGTTAGCGAGACTTGAATCCTCGTGAGGCCGCAAATCTATCTCAAGTTCCCTATCTTCCTCCTCACGGGGATCTCTCCATCAGCCCCGCAAGGGGCTTTTTTTATTGGCATATAGTCATGTGCTTTGGTTCATAGCGCACAAAAAAAACCTCCCCACAGCGTGGGGAGGTTGTGGTGTCTGGAAAGAATGGCTTAGGCCAGTTCCAGCTTACCTGCGCTTTGTTTGCCCATGCGGTCTTGGATCATCTCAAAGGTCACGCGCTGGTTGTCGTTGAGGTGGCTCAGGCCAGCCGCTTGCAGGGCGGTGATGTGCACAAACACATCTTTGTCTTGGCCATCGGGCTTGATGAAACCAAAACCCTTTTGGGTGTTGAACCACTTAACGGTGCCGGAGAGGCGTTGGGTAGACATGTGAAGTAACATTCAGTTGTGAAAATTGCGCTGGCAAACACACGCCGCCGCGCCCTGCCTTCAGGCATAAAACCTGCAAACAGTATGCGCAACATAACGGCAAATCACATAAAAAACAAGCAAAATCAATCAAACGTCTGGCACACGGGATGGAGGCTGCTAACCAATCTCGCCGCCCAGGGCATTTAAGGCGCGGCGTTTAGCCACATAATCGGGCACAAATCGGCCCACCAGCGCCCAAAAACGTGGCCCATGGCTCATATATCTGCGGTGGCATAGCTCATGATAAAGCACGTAATCGCGCAGGTCGGCGGGCACCTGCATCAACCGCCAGCTCAAATTAATGTCTCCCGTGCTGGCACAGCTGCCCCACACGGTTTTTCCGCTGGTAATCTGGATACGCCCCACGGTTACCCCCACCTCATCCGCCAGCACACGCAAGCGGGGGGGCATCAGGCGCTGGGCGGCCTGCTTGAACCAAGCATCCGGCAGCGGGCAAACGCGGTGGGCTAAGGCCTCGTGCGCGGCGTGGCGTGCGGCTTTGCGGTCGTGTTCATCCAAACGGTTGCCAATAAAGCGGTGGCGGCTGGCACCAAAGCGCAACAATTCCCCCACCCCCACCCAGCGCGGGGCCTGGAACACCACCACGCCGTCGGGCGCTACGCGTAAGGCATAGCTGCGCCGGCGGCGCGCACTGCGCTCCACGCGGTAGGGCACACTACGGCCATCTTTAAGCTCCAAAAACCCCTGTTCCATAGATGAACTCTACCATAAACGGCCTTGCCAACCCAAGCCTTCACCGCTAGAAAAGGCAGACATTCAAGCGTTTTCCCTAGCCCGCAAAGGCAGAAATCCATGCTTATCCCCGTCCCTCAAAGCCGTGTCCAACGGCCCATGGCGCCGAACACGCCGCTCGCCGTGCGGCATCTGGCTCAGGCGGCAAGCCATCTCTACCAAGTTCCAGAGAAGAACATCCTCTTTGTTCCGCTCATGCTCGGTGCCAGTCAAAACACCAGGCTCCGGGTTATGATCCCATACCCGATGACCGACCTGCGCGAGTCCATCGTCTGGGAAGCCAACCTGCCCCTGCGCATCGGCCCAAGCGGCTACTGCGAACTCAAGGTTGGCCTGCAAACGGCCTATTACAAGCCTCTCCTCCACGAGGCCTGGCTTAACCTTGCCCCCACGGGCCTGCGGCTGCACCTCACTCCGCCCGATTCCCCTCCCATATAGCAACGCCCCGGTAATCCGGGGCGTTTGCGCATGAAGAACAGGCTATTTCAACCGAATTTCCGCGCTCACATTCACGCTCACATCACTTTCGCCGCCTTGGGCCACAGCTTCGGGCATAGGGGCCGCCATCGCCATATCCATGGCCTTGCCGGCGCGCATCATGGTGTAAGGCATGGGCGAAGGCATGGCACCTTGGGTGTCAATTCGCGCATAACGGATGCTCTTCATCCCCAACGTTTGGGCAATTTTGGCCGCGCGCGATTTTATCGTGCCCAACGCTTCGGCGGTCAAATCATCGCGCAGCGCGTCGGCCGCCTCACGCGAGAGGTAAAAATTCATCCCTTGGACCGCAAAACCCTTTTGCTGCAAGGCGGTGACAAGCTTCAGCACGTCATCGCGGTCAGCGCCATCCACCATCAGCTGTTGGTTGCCTTGCCAGTAGGCGTTTTTTTCACGCTGTTCGGGTGTCCAGGCGGGTGTGCCATTGGCTTTGGGGGCCGGTTCGGGGGTGTATTGCTTCCACACATTGTAGCCCCCCGTGGTCACCTTCACGCCACTCACTTTGCTATAGATAGCCCGGGCAGCCTGCATGGTGGCATTAATCTCACGCTGCACATCTTCCGGCGTCTTGGCTGTTTTTTCAAACGAGAGCGTGGCCTGCAAACGGTCCTGCGCCACGCTGCGGCGGGCTTCGGCCGTCAGGGTCACCACGGTGCTGCCATCGTCTTTGGCTTCATCCGCCATAGCCGCCAGCGGGGTGAGAACCAACGCCGCAGCAAGAATAATATGTTTGTGTATCATTGCTTTATCCTTTTTTATAAATGTATGACATGAATCTAGCGGAGGTCATAATCCACGGTCGTCACCAACCGCAGAACCTTATCAATCTGCTCACTTTCGCCCGCAAACGAATCGCGCCCCAAAACCTCCACCGTGCCTTGGCGGGCGCGGCGGATGCCCCCCACATCCGCACCGCTGTCGGTGGCGAATTGTTCGGCGGCTTTGCGGGCTTCGGCGGTGGCGGCGCTCAACAGTTGGGGTTTAAATTCATTTAATTTGGTAAAGGCGTAGTTGGGGCCCCAGCTATTGGTCAAAACAACGCCAGCGCTCACCAATTCACTCAACCCATTTTTGGCACGCAACGCCGCGTCCAAGTTGCTGGTGCGCACCACTACCCCCCCCTGCACACTAAAGCGAGGGCCGACAACGTTATTGTATTGGTTGGTGCGCGCATCGGAAACGGTCACATTCTGGTTTTCCATGTCTGTATCGGCCACACCATACTTTTGCAAATAGGCGCGTATACGGGCCACGCCGTCATTCACTTGGGCCTGGGCCACGTTCAAATCATCCGAGGTGCCGGTCACACCCAACGTCCAGGTGGCAATGTCGGCGCGCACGGGCATTTCGGCGGCGCCGCGCACCTGCACGGTGCGGTCGGCCAGGCGCATGCTGGCAATCTGCCCGCCCAACACCGAGGCGCCACCCAAAATGGCCAACACCCACACGAACTGGCGCAGCAGCGCATCAACATCAATCGGTAAGGAAGGCTTGGCCACGGGCATTCTCCATTCTTAAGGGGCTGCGAACGAAGACGATGCTGCCCAACCCACACCCCCACGTCAAGACGCAAACAGGCCACACACTTGCCAAACCCGCGCCCATATTGTATCCAAAAATCGCCAATCACCCCGTTTCCGGAGCCCCCTTATGGCAAAAACAGCAGAAAAGAAAAAGGGGCTACCTCACCGGCCGCGCCTACGGCTGACCTTCACTCCACAACCAACTCAAGGCCCTCCGCCATTCCAGCGGGGGGCCATTTCCTTTTTGCCAACAAAAAAGGGCCCCCGAAGGGGCCCTAAAAATATGCTCAATGTGCGGCAGTCATAAACCTATGCCTCGTTTTGATCGAGATGTTAAACCCTGGCAATGCGCTACTCTCCCAACGCTTAAGCGTAAGTACCATCGCCGCAGGAGGGCTTCACGGCCGTGTTCGAAATGGGAACGGGTTTTAAACCTCCGCCATGGTCACCAGAGAGATAACATCTCAACCAAAACGAGTCATAGAACAAAATCAAATGCTAACAAGGTGTTTTCCAATCAAGGTATGAACAATTGGTTGCAATCTGCACGCGTTGGTGAAGAATCAAACAAATCATTCGGGCCATTAGTATCGGTTAGCTTAAGGCATTGCTGCCCTTACACACCCGACCTATCAACGTGGTAGTCTTCCACGGCCCTAATTGGGAGTACTTGTTTTGACGGAGGCTTCCCGCTTAGATGCTTTCAGCGGTTATCCCGTCCACACATAGCTACTCTGCAATGCGGCTGGCGCCACAACAGATACACCAGAGGTGTGTTCGCCCCGGTCCTCTCGTACTAAGGGCAACTCGTCTCAATACTCCAACACCCACGGTAGATAGGGACCAAACTGTCTCACGACGTTTTGAACCCAACTCACGTACCACTTTAATCGGCGAACAGCCGAACCCTTGGGACCTGCTCCAGCCCCAGGATGTGATGAGTCGACATCGAGGTGCCAAACCGCATCGTCGCTATGGACGCTTGGATGCGATCAGCCTGTTATCCCTAGAGTACCTTTTATCCGTTTGCGATGGCCCTTCCATGCGGAACCACCGGATCACTATGGCCTGGTTTCCCACCTGCTCGGGGTGTCCCCCTTGCAGTCAGCCCGGCTTTTGCCATTACACTCAACGGACGGTTTCCAACCGTCCTGAGCCGAACTTCGCGCGCCTCCGTTACTCTTTGGGAGGCGACCGCCCCAGTCAAACTGCCCACCATACAGGGTCCCCGCACCGGTGAGGTGCTGGGTTAGAACTCAAGCAACGTTAGGGTGGTATCTCAACGGTGGCTCCACCGCAGCTGACGCCGCGGATTCATCGCCTCCCACCTATTCTGCACAAACATTGCCTAAGCCCACTGTAAAGCTACAGTAAAGGTTCATAGGGTCTTTCCGTCTAGCCGCGGGTACCCCGCATCTTCACGAGGAATTCTATTTCGCTGAGTCGAAGGTTGAGACAGTGGGGAGATCGTTACGCCATTCATGCGGGTCGGAACTTACCCGACAAGGAATTTCGCTACCTTAGGACCGTTATAGTTACGGCCGCCGTTTACTGGGGCTTCAATCCATGGCTTGCACCACTTTTCTTAACCTTCCAGCACCGGGCAGGCGTCAGACCCTATACATCCTCTATGGAGTTTGCAGAGCCCTGTGTTTTTGATAAACAGTCGCCACCCCCTCTTATGTGCCCCCGCAATCTGGTTGCCCAGACTACGGGCACGCTTATCCCGAAGTTACGCGTGTAATTTGCCGAGTTCCTTAACCTTCGTTCTCTCAACGCCTTGGTATACTCTACCTTCCCACCTGTGTCGGTTTCGGGTACGGCTCAATGAGGGGGCTCTTTCCTGGAACAGCTAAGCTGCACGGAAAATCCAATAATTCCGTACAACACGTGCCATCCGTCACCCACCTCCAGCTCTGGAATATTCACCAGATTGCCATCGGCTACGCCTTTCGGCCTCACCTTAGGTACCGGCTAACCCTGCCCTGATTAACATGGGACAGGAACCCTTGGGATTTCGGCGGACAGGTTTCTCGCCTGTCTAATCGCTACTCAAGTCAGCATTCTCACTTCTCATACCTCCAGCAAACC